>JAJYKO010001032.1 GCA_021788565.1 Chloroflexota bacterium | reverse complement strand
AGTGACGGCGTCCACGACCTCCTTCTTCACGCCTTCCCAACCCGCGGACGGGGTGAGCATAACTACCTTGCTCATGTTTTCGCTTCCAGCGCCCTTGGGAACGACTGTAATGACCAGCTCATCCACCTCGCTCTCCTCGAAATGGATGATCGGAGGGGTGTTGTTGCCGGTGTTCTTGCGCTCGAACAGTGGCTCTGCCACCAGACTGGCACGCAAGTACCCGTCGGTGTAGCCCCTGCCCACACCATCCGTGATGGCGCTAGTAAGGGTACCGCCTTCGATAGTCACGCCGGGGCCCTTCCGAACGAAGACCACGGCTATGCCGGTGTCCTGGCAGTAGGGGATCCTTTCCTCGACAGCCACTTCCGCGTTCCGCAGCAATTCCTCGAATACAGCCTTCCCCTGTGGCGATTCTTCCACCTCGAGGGCTCGGCGGAACGCGGTGCGGGCATCCTCTGGCAGCTCATACGCCGCCGCGATACACAGTTCGCGCACCTTGTCGGCGACCTCGCTGGCTCTTACGCTTGGCAATCCTCCGTTACCTCCATCCGGGAATGTCGGGTAATGTCAGCGTCTCCGTGGTGAGGATACGGGCGCTACAAGCCGACCGAAGCGGCAGCCTCTTTCAGCACGCCGAAGGAGTTGCGGAATGCCGCCTCCTCGGCCTCGGATAGCTGCGGATCCAGGATCGACTCGCGCCCATTCTTTCCCACCACACAGGGCAGCGAGATCGTCATTCCAGACAATCCGTGGTAAACCCCGTCAATCAGCGACGAGATCGGCAGGATCTTCTTCTGGTCGTTCTTGACGGCGCGCACCACCGACGCGATGGACGGCGCAACCGAGTAGAAGGTGCCACCCTTGCGCTTGATCACCTCTGCCCCGCCGAACCGCGTGGCCGTTATAACCTCTTCCACCATCTCAGGACTGTAGCCCGGGAACTTGGTCATCGGTATTCCAGCCACGGCAGCGTGCGACGTCACCGGCACCATACTGTCGCCATGCTCCCCCAGCATGTAAGCCATGACCTGGTCGGGGGAGATGCCCAGTCGTTCTCCCAGCATCGCTCTGAAGCGGGTGGTGTCTAGTACAGTGCCCAGGCCGAAGACCCTGTTGGTTGGGAACCCGGAGGTCTTCAACGCCTGATAGGTCAGAACATCCACGGGGTTGGAAACCATGAACAGGAAGGTGTCCTTATTGTACTTGAGGACTCCTTCCAGGATTCCTCCCATCAACTCGGTGTTTCGCTTGAGGAGGTCCAGCCTGGAGTCGCCGGGCTTTCGAGGTATTCCCGCGGTGATGATTACAATGTCGGATCCCTCGGTAGCGTCGTAGTCGCCCGCGGAGATCCTGCAGTTCTGAGTAAGCGAGAGCGCGTGGCGAAGGTCGAGCGCTTCTCCCTCGGCCCTCGGCTTGTCCACGTCCACAATCACCATCTCGGTGATCCCGCCCTCAAGAAGCAGGGTGTACAGTGTCGTGGACCCGACCCTGCCCGCGCCAATCATAGAGATCTTCACTAATAGCTCTCCTTTCATCGTCGATGGGACAACTCGCCCATGAAGACGCTTAAGTTATTCTATTCCGCCACAGTACGGGCTTCAAGCGCTGTTTTCATGCTTCTCTGGCGCTCTATCTCGTACAGAACCACGGCGCCCGCTACTGCCGCATTTAGGGAGTTCACGTGCCCGAACATCGGCAGGCGCACCAGAAAGTCGCACTTCTCCTTCAACAGGCGGCCTATCCCGTGATCCTCGCCGCCGAGCACCAGTGCCGTCGGACCGCTCATGTCCAGATCCCAGTACTCTCGGTCGCCGTCCATGTCCAGCCCAGCCACCCAGAACCCCGACTCCTTCAGATCCTCCAGGGCCCTGCCGAGGTTTGGCACCGTGGCTACGCGAAGATGTTCCACCGCTCCTGCCGAGGATCGGACCACGGCCGGGGTCACCTGCACGGAACGATGCTTGGGCAGCACCACCGCGTCCACCCGCAACGCATCGGCGGCACGGAGCAGAGTACCGAGGTTCTGGGGATCGTGCAGGGTATCCAGCAGCAAGACTGTCGGGGGACGCTCCACATGTTTGATGGCCTCCAGCACGTCTCCCCACGAAGCGTACTGGTATGGCCCCACGAAGGCGACCAGCCCTTGATGATCCAGCGCCATGGAGTCCAGCCTGTCGCGTCGGACTGCCTCCACCGGGATTCGG
This sequence comes from Chloroflexota bacterium, assembly GCA_021788565.1. Next base: position 651 of record JAJYKO010001032.1, on the reverse strand, counting down.
CTCTCCTGAGCGGTCCGAACCGCATCTTCCACGGCCGGGTCCCGCGCCATGTCGTCAGCATGAAGAAGGCGCCGCACGCGTCGCCCCGCGCGCAGCGCCTCTCTTACCGAATTCCGACCGGCGATTATCTCTGTAACCGGCGTCGCCACCGTGGCCTGTTGCCGCTTCGCCGGTTCCGGCCGCCGTCGCGGTTCCGTTCGGCTACGGTTTTTCGTACTTCCAGATTGACCCTTCCGGCCTGTCTTCAATTGCAACCCCCAGGGCCCGAAGCCTGTCTCGTATCTCGTCGGAGAGCGCCCACTGCCGGGCCGACCTCAGCTTGCTCCTGATCTCGACAAGAAGATCTATGTACGGATCGGCGTCCCTGGCCTCGGCCGGCCTGGAACTCTGCAATTCGAGGCCCAGCACACCAGCAAGGTTTACCATCTTCTTCTGCGCGACCTCGAGGGCTTCCTTTGGATACCCTTCCTGCGTGCGCAGTCGGTTCGTCTCGCGGGCGAAGTCGAACAGCGCAGCCAGCGCCTGGGCGCTGTTGAAGTCCGAATCCATCGCCGCCTCGAACGCCTGCTGCGTCGTCTCCGCCAGCTTCTCGGCGGTCGCCAGCTCCTCCGGCCTTGCGGGACGGCTTGCAGCTAAACCGGTAGGGACCTC
>JAJYKO010001031.1 GCA_021788565.1 Chloroflexota bacterium | reverse complement strand
CCTGATTGCCAGCGGTGGCCGCGGCGGGTGAGCCGGCCAGCCCGCCCCGCGTGCTGCGAACGTTTTGTCCCGGGGAAACCACACGTTTCCCCGGGACAAAACGTTCGCTGGCTATCGGCGGATAGATAGTGGCTCGTCAGTCGGATTGGCTTGCGTGGGAGGTGAAAAGTGGGCGTCGATCGCGGACGAGCATGGGGCTGGCAGGCGATTTATCGGGGCCAGTCCGGTCAGTGGGCGCAGCTGCTCCACCGCGTTACCGGGCTCGGCGTGGTGCTGTTCCTCTTGCTGCACATCCTCGACACGGCACTGCTGGGATTCGGCCCATCCGTGTATAACACAGTCGTGGCCTGGTACCATCTGCCGTGGGTGCTGGTGATCGAAGTATTTCTGGCGGCCGCTGTTATCTATCACGCGGTGAATGGCGTTCGCGTGATCATCATCGACTTTTGGGACGCGGGATCCCTCTACCAGAAGACGTTGTTCTGGTCCGCCGTCGTAGTCTTCTTTGTGCTCTTCCTGCCCACCGCCTATTTCATGCTCGCGCCTCTCTTCAGATAGGGGGTGAATGCGATGATCTACCAGGCTTCCCGTAGGCCGAGACCGCGAACCAGCAACTTCGAGTTGTGGTCCTGGTTCTTCATGCGCGTCTCCGGCATAGTGCTGCTGGTCATGGTGCTGCTCCACTTTGCCATCATGCATGTCTTTACCCCGGTCGAGGACGTGAACTTTGCCTTCGTGGCAGCACGGTTTTCGAACCCAATTTGGCGCATCTACGACCTCGTGGTGCTTTTCCTGGCTCTCATCCACGGCTTGAACGGGGTGCGCGTGGTATCGGACGACCTGATCCACTCCCGGGGTTGGCGAGTGGTGATCGTCTCCTTATTGTATGCGGCTGGGTTCATCTTCCTGCTGATCGGGGCCCAGGTCATCTTCTCTTTCCAGCCCGGCACGGGTATCTGATGGAGGGGTGCGGCAATGTACCACAAGTATGACGCTCTCGTGGTCGGGGGCGGCGGTGCAGGCCTGACCGCGGCGATGGAGATGGCTGGTAAGGCCAGCATAGCCGTCATCGGCAAGCTCTACCCAACCCGCTCCCATACAGGCACTGCACAGGGCGGGATCGGCGCGGCTCTCGGGAATCTCGAAGAGGATCACTGGGAGTGGCACATGTTCGATACAGTCAAGGGGAGCGACTATCTCGCCGACCAGGACGCGGTGGAGATCATGTGTCAGGATGCCATCGAGACCGTGTACGTTCTGGAGCATAACGGGCTTCCGTTCAGCCGCCTGCCCGACGGCCGGATAGCCCAGCGCTTCTTCGGTGGCCATACCAAGGAGTTCGGTAAGGAACCTGTTCACCGGTCGTGTTACGCCGCCGACCGCACCGGGCACATGATACTTCAGACCGCTTATCAGCAGTGCATCAAGAACGAGGTCCAGTTCTTCAATGAGTTTTTTGTAGTGGACCTGTTGATCGTGGACGGAGTCTGTCAGGGGGTGGTGGCCGTTGACATCGCCTCGGGAGAGATTCACGTCTTCCATGCCAAGGCGGTGCTGTTCGCAACCGGCGGCTACGGTCGAGTCTACAAGATCACGAGCAACGCTTTGAGCAGCACTGGAGATGGCGTGGCAGTTGCCTATCGGCGAGGCGTACCGTTTGAGGACCCCGAGTTCTACCAGTTCCATCCCACCGGCATCTACAAGATGGGAATTCTCATCACTGAAGCCGCCAGGGGTGAGGGCGGAGTGCTGAGGAACCGGACCGGTGAGCGCTTCATGGAGCGGTACGCTCCGACTCTCAAGGACCTGGCGCCGAGAGATATGGTGTCCCGAAGCATCTACACCGAGGTGCGGGAGGGCCGCGGCATCGATGGCAAGGACTACGTCAACCTGGACCTCACAGCCCTTGGAGCAGACGTCGTGGAGAAGAGGCTCCCCGACATCACGGACTTCGTGAAGGTTTACCTGGGCATCGATCCGGTGAAGCAGCCGATACCCGTCCAGCCTACCGCCCACTACGCCATGGGCGGTATTCCCACCGACAATGATGGCCGCGTCCTGATCGACGAGAAGAACACCGTGATGCCTGGCTTCTACGCCGCGGGCGAGTGCGCCTGCGTTTCCGTCCACGGTGCCAACCGTCTCGGCACCAACTCGCTGGTAGACATAATTGTCTTTGGGCGCAGGTCTGGCATCGACATGCTTCGTTACATCAAAGAGGCGGAGCTCTTGCCACTTCCAGCCGATGCCGGCGAGCGCGCCAGGTCGCAAATCGACCATCTTCTCAATGGGGCTGGGACCGAGAATGCCGCGACGATTCGAAGCGAGATGCAGGTCGCGATGGAGGACGACGCCTCCGTAATGAGAGACGAGGAGAGGCTGAAGCGAGTCCAGGCGAAGATCGGCGAGCTCAAGGACCGGTATACGCGCGTCTCGGCTGGCGACAGGGGCAAACTGTTCAACAGCGACCTCCAGGAGATGATTGAGCTGGGTCACATGCTGGATATCTCAGAAGCTATAGTGGCCGGGGCTCTGGCTCGAAAAGAGAGCCGAGGCGCCCACTACCGCGAGGATTATCCCACGCGAGACGACTCCAATTACCTGGCTCACTCCCTGGTTTACCGAGACGAGGGGAAGCTTAGAATCAACTACAAACCTGTGACCGTCACACGCTTTACGCCCAGGCCACGCACGTACTGACGATGTTCGGACGAGGCACTCGCTCCGAGGAGCGGCCGCGATGCCAACTCAGCGCTCGGGCGAGGGCTGCTGCTCCTGGTGGAGGTGAGGGATGAGAGCCGTCCTGAAGATAAAGCGATACGATCCAAACAAGGATAGCCAGCCGTACTACGCCGAG
>JAJYKO010001030.1 GCA_021788565.1 Chloroflexota bacterium | reverse complement strand
TCGGCACGCAGGCGCGTCCCGGCGCAGTCGGGACAGCACTGGGTGACCAGGAATTCCTCCAGCTTGTCGCGGTAATCGGCCTCGTGGACATGTCCGTGGATATGTTCGGCGTGGCGGCGCACGAGATTTGTGGCGACGCCTTCAAAGCGCCCCCCGCGGACCGTAGTTGGCGGCTCGATATTGGGAAAATGGCGGCGAAAGAGGGCGCTCTCCACGCCGAAGAACAGCAGATCGCGTTGCGGCGGGGTGTAATCCTTCACCGGTAGCGAAGGGTCGAATTCGAACCCGTAATGAGCCGCAGCCGCCCGGAGGTTGGAGCTGTTGTAGTCGATCAGAAAGGCGTTCCAGCCCGCGACGGCGCCCGCCGAGATGCTCTTTTGCTCGTCGACCAGACGGCCCAGATTGGCCTGATGTACGGTGCCCAGGCCTGTGCAGGTTGGACAGGCTCCTTCAGGTTTGTTAAAGGAGAAGTGAGCCATGCTGATCTCTGGAATGGGCGCGCCGCAGTGCGGGCAGGGAAAGGTTTCTTCCGGTGCGGAGGTATCGTCGTCCGCCCCGGATTCGCTATCCCATTCAGCGTTGGAGGGGTCGAAGGAGGGCGAGACGTCTTTCCCGCAGGCGGGGCAGGGGCGATGCCCCAGGCGGGCGAACAGCACGCGCAGATATGTATATATGTCGGTGGTGGTGCCAACCGTCGAGCGCGGGCTGCGGTTGGTGAGGTGTTGGTCCACGCTGATGGACGGGGAAAGCCCGGTGATGGAGTCGACCGGCGGCCTCGATAGCCCGAACGAGGCCATCCCGAGCGACTCCATGTATTGGCGCTGACCTTCTCTGTGTAGGATGTCGAACCCGAGGGTGGACTTACCCGAACCGGACAAACCAGTCAGGACGACGAGTTGGTTCTTGGGGATCGCAAGGTTGATATTCTTCAGGTTGTGCAGGCGAGCGCCGCGAATAACGATTTGATCAGCCATCTGACCTCCAGAGTGCGCCGACTGGAGACGGAGTAAACGCCTCTTCCATATTGACTCTACAACCCTGGTGTGTAAAGGGAGGGTTGTGGGTGTGTTAGGAAAGGTCAGTAGCGACCTGTGGTCTGTTTTTGGGCGATCTCTTCGTTGTTGACACGGCCGACGAGTAGACCTAAAGTGATTCTCGTCCGCCCGCGGGCCACCCACCAGGGCACATCCGCGCCTTCGGGGGCGCTCTCGATAGGGCCAGCCCCGCTCTCTGCTCAAACGGCCGGCTGTCGTCAAAGCGGCCACAACGAATCTAGAGGAGGTAGAGCCATGCAAACTCGGGAACAGTTGCTCGACGAGGTGCAGGAGGAAGCTCTTCAGAACGACATAAAGTACTTCGGTTGAACGCAGGCCGTGCTTGCAGCTCTGCAGGCAAAGATGGGGGTGGGCAACGATTCGGTCTTTCAGGCGGGCAGCGCTCTAGCCGGAGGGGTTGCCACAATGGGGGACAGCTGCGGTGCCCTGACAGGGGCCATCATGGCTATCGGCACTGTCGTTGGCCGGAAGCAGCTGGAAGATGTAGAACAGTACCAGAAGGCGAAGGTGCCGGCCAGGGAAATGTATCACCTCTTCCAAGAGCGGGTCGGCCACACCCTCTGTGCGGGAATCCACGAGATCAAGTACGGGCGGGTGTATCACCTCTCCGTCCCCGAAGAGGCCCACGCCTTTCACGCGATGGGTGGCCACGCCCGGACCGGCTGCCCCGAGGTGTGCGGGATCGCCGCCCGGGGTGCCGCCGAGATCATCCTGCGGCTGAGAGATTCCGAACAAGACTAGTCCTCCGTCACATACCATCGCCTGCATCCTGGAGTCGAGACTTCAGCCGGCCGTCCCGGACCGCCGCTTGCTGAAGCGTCGATTCCAGGACGTCGATGAAAGTCCGATGGAGCACTAGCCCAGCGGGTGCGCCTACTCTGGAAGGCTCTCCACAGCCCTTTTCATTCGATCGCGGTACTCCCTGAAGGCCGATCGTCCCTCCTCTGTCATCCTGTACGTGGTCTGAGGGATCCTACCTCGGAAGCCCTTCTCCACGCTGATGTAACCTGCGCTCTCCAGCTTGGAGAGGTGCGCCGAAAGGTTCCCGGTCGTGAGGCCGATCTCTCGCTGAAGGAATACGAAGTCGGCGCCCTCCAGGGGATAGAGGAGGGCCAGGATCATCAACCGCGACGGCTCATGGATGACTCGGTCGAGGCCCGCCAGATCCCCGAAGCCTTGTCCCCCCATGATCACGCCCCCTCGGGTGGGCGGGTGCTCAACAGGTATCTCCGCAGGGTGATGCCCCCTGACACGAGAACGAGCAATCCCATTGACAGGAAATAGACCCCGTTTCCCAGAGTATCTCCAAGTCCCGCGGCAGAGATGCCCGTCCCGAGAGCAAGAGATGCCGCCGCAAGGGCGTAGAACCGGCCGAGTCCAACCGAGTAGCCCAGGTAGAGAAGGGATAACCCGATAACGACAGCCTGCATCACCGGAATCCACGCCAGAGACGCCGGAGCCGTGCTAGTCAGACCGACCGCAACGAGTGTGGACACAGCAGAGGCCAGCACGCCCACCAGAACACGACGCGGCGCGGTCCTGGGCGGCCGGCGATACTGGACGAAGCCGGTCCGAGGGTAGGTTATCCTGGCCTTGAGGACCTTGACGGCCCAGTTGGATATCAATATGCCACCAGCCACCAGTACCACGATCCCGATGGCCGAGAAGTTCACCGGTAGGCTTCCCCGCGGCGCGAGGGCCTCGGCCAGGAAGAGGAGCCCGAGGGCGACGGAGAGGCATCCAACGGCCATCTCAACCAGGCCATCATCGTACCAGTACTGAAGACCGCGGCGTCCAACCCTT
>JAJYKO010001029.1 GCA_021788565.1 Chloroflexota bacterium | reverse complement strand
CTCACACCCGCTGGTGCCAGGTGGGCCAGGTCCAGGACGATCCCCAGCCGGTTGCACTCCTCTACGAGATGGACTCCGAACTTCGAGAGCCCCCCGCCCGTGCGGACCTCACCCACCCCATCGGCGGCCTCGTTACGGCGGTTCCAGGTGATGCCCAACAAGCGCAGCCCAAGGCGGTGGCATACCCTGAGCGCACTGAGGTCGCCGTGCAGCGCCTCTGCTCCCTCCATTGTTAGGACCAGAGCTACCTTCCCTTGTCTCTTCGCTCGCCTGATATCAGCGGCGGCAGTGGCGTGGAGGGCCATGTTCGGAAAAGCGTCGATCTCCCGATAGAAGGCATCCACGTATTGCAGCATCTGTTTCGTGCCACAACCTGGCCTCTTAGGGTCGAAGAAGATGGCCAAAAACTCGGCGGTGATGCCACCGTCCATTGCCCTCGGCAGGTCGAACTGCCCCAGCTCGGAACGCTCGCCTAACCTTCTCTGTCCGCTCACGACGAATCCGATGGCGTCGCTGTGAGCGTCTACCACTATGCAATCGCGGTGTAGCGCCTCAATTTCGGACGGTGTCATTGTGTACGATACGTCTCCTTTCTGGGCGCGTTTTAGCGTACAATAGGCCAACCTCTTTCCAAATCACTATCGAGGAGGATAGTCCGAAACATGTCCAACGATCTGCATTACGAAGTGGTCCAGGGCTGGGAACAGCTTCCGGCCGGGTGGACCCACAAGGACGTCGTCGGAGTTGGGGTTGACTCCCGCGACCGCGTTTATATCCTCACCCGCAGCGATCCCAGAGTCATAGTCTACGAGCCAGATGGCACTTTTGTCGCCTCCTGGGCGGAAGGTACCTTCACAAACCGTACCCACGGCATCAGGATCGGTCCGGACGATTCGATCTACTGCACCGATGACGGCGACCACACAGTCCGAAAGTTTGCACCGACCGGCGAGCTGCTGCTGACCATCGGCACTCCTGGCGTGCACTCGGAGACCGGGTACACCAAGGATCTGGCGGGCTCCGACCTATGGACGCGGCTCGAGGCTATCAAGCGGCCCGGGGGCCCCTTCAATCGCCCGACGAACGTGGGGATCGGTCCCAACGGGGACATCTACGTTTCTGACGGCTATGGCAACTGCCAGGTCCATCGTTTCACATCCGATGGCAAGTTGATCCAGTCCTGGGGCGAGCCCGGTTCCGGACCCGGGCAGTTCATGCTGGTTCACGACGTCTGCGTCACTCAGGACAACCGCGTCCTCGTGGCGGACCGCGAGAACGACCGGATTCAGATCTTCACTCTGGACGGCAAGTTCGTCACCGAATGGACCCACCTATTCCGCCCGACCGGCATTTTCCAGTACAAGGACGGCCGGCTGTTCGTCTCTGAGTTGAGCCGTCGAGCAGGAATGCCATCCTTCAGGCTGGGAATGCAGAAAGAGACTCGTGCCGGCAGCGTAGCCATTCTGGAGCCGGACGGCACCCTGATCCATCGCTTTGGCGGTCCGGACATGGCGGTCCCCGGCAACTTCTACGCACCACACTGCATATGCGTCGACTCAAAGGGCGACGTGTACGTGGGTGAGGTTACCCACACCGACTGGGTGAGTAAGGGGCTGGCTCCCGAAGGTGCCCACATGTTCCAGAAGTTCGCGCGGAAGTAGGAGGAAACCTCTCTTGGCAACGACCAGTTTCGTGGGGGTGTACCCCCCAGTCATTACGCCCCTTACTGCCGACGAGGAACTGGACCGGGCCGGCGTAAAGAAGCACATCGAGTTCGTGCTGGACGGTGGGGTGGACGGCATCTTCGTCCTGGGCAGCATCGGCGAGGGGCCCTTCCTGCGGCCATCTGTTCGGGCGGCGATGGTCGAGGCCACTGTTGAGGTGGTCGCTGGGCGCGTGCCCGTCATCGCCGGCATCATCGAGCCGAGCACGCCCAGGGTGATCGAGGAGATCAAGAACCTTTCCCGCAGGGGGCTGGCCGGCTACGTTGCCGCGGCGCCGTTCTACTACGGCGGCTATATCAATCGCGAGCTGGACAAGCACTTCCGCAAGGTGGCGGATGCCGCCGACCTGCCCGTGTTGCTGTACAACATTCCCATCAACACCAAGACGCCGATGAACGCGGACCTGGTACTGGGACTCCAGAACCATCCCAACATCGCGGGCATCAAGGACTCCTCAGGCGATTGGCCAGAGGTGCAGCCTGTCCTCTTCAACAAGGAGAAGGACTTCGTCTTCCTGCAGGGCAACCAGTTCATGTGCGCCGTCAGCCTGATGATGGGCGCGGAGGGGCTGGTTCCGGGCCACGCCAACGTCTGGCCCAGATTGATCGTGGACTTGATGAAGGCGGGCAAGGAGAAGGATTGGCCAACGCTGTTCCGCCTCCAGAACACCCTGGATAAGCTTGTGCGGCTGCGCGGGCGGGCGCCCAACCATACCTACAAGCTGGTGACGAAGGCGATGGGTCTGACGGACGAGTACGTCAGCACCCCGCTGCCGATGCTAACGAGCGACGAGGCAGAGAAGTTCCTGAAGGCCAGCGTCGAACTCGGCGTGCCTATGCCGGGGGCGCGGTAGCATTCGATGATTGTAGGGGCCGGCCCCTACACTAAACCAAAGCCAGGATGAAACCCGCGGGGTCTCGGGGATCACGGCGCGCCAGTTCAGGATCAGGGGCCAAAGACCCCGCGGGTTTGGTCGCCGCTTTACTTTAGGAACCCTACGTCAGCCGGGATACCTGTCGCGGCGAGCGCCCTGGCCCTTACCTTGACACCACTTCGCTGCGCTGGGTATCCTAACGGTAGAGGCAAGGAACAAGAGGAGTAGGCGGGAACGGGCCGTCAGAGAAGGGTGGTCGCCG
>JAJYKO010001028.1 GCA_021788565.1 Chloroflexota bacterium | reverse complement strand
CATACTCGGTGAGCGGTTGCAACCGTACAACTTCGTCGGCATGTTCTTAATCGCCGCGGGACTCGTCGTCATCGACGGCCGTCTGATCCGCGGCCGTTTTCGGGCACACTCATCCCCGCCCTGCGCGCGCACGGCAGCCAGTTCCGGTTCCCCGAAGATCGGCCGTCCATTGCGGTAGCCCACCCAACAGAAGTGAATTCCCCCCAAACCGTATCTTGTCTCGCCTACCTACCGCATGAAGCCACAACGCTCGAAATGTCTTCGATCACATTTGTGATAGGATGTCGGCGGAATGATCTGTTCACCTGAGCAGACGAGGGGCGAGCAGATATGCGACCCCCTCTTCCGTGACGTTCCAAATCGAGTCCGAGGCAAAGCTGGTAATGGCTCCACCCGGGGCCGCTCATCCCTTTCCTCACCTGAGGGGTCGTGAGGGTGAGGAAGGGGGCAATTCGTGGGAAGGACAAAACGATGCAGTATCGCGAGCTGGGTCGAACTGGACGACATTTGTCGGTAATAGGCTTCGGGGGCATTCTGCTCAAGGCGGAACCCCAGTCGGAGGCTGACCGGTTTGTGTCTTTCGCCGTGGATCAAGGTGTCAACTACTTCGACGTGTCCCCGATATATGGCGATGCCGAGGAGAGGCTTGGCCCTGCGTTGAAGCCACATCGCCCCGGGGTCTTTCTCGCCTGCAAGACCCGCGAGCGGGGGGCCGCAGGCGCGGAGCAGGAGTTAGACCGTTCGCTGAAGAGGCTCCAAACCGATTTCCTGGACCTGTACCAACTCCATGCCATGGCCACCACGGAAGACGTCGAAAGGGCTCTGGGTCCTGGGGGTGCTGTGGAATTGGCGGTCAAGGCGAAGGAGCAGGGGAAGGTCCGACACATCGGCTTCAGTGCGCATTCGGCCGAAGTGGCTGTGGAGCTTATCTCTCGCTTCCCCTTCGAGACGGTGCTGCTGCCGCTGAACTTCGCCAGCTACTGGAAAGGAGACTTTGGTCCTCAGGTGGTGCGTGCTGCCCAGGGCAAGGGAATTGGACTTCTCGCGATCAAGGCGATGGCTCGGACGAAGCTGCCCGAGGGCACCGACAGGGAGAAGACCCGGTGGCCCAAGTGCTGGTATACCCCGTTGGACGAAGAGGGGATCGCAACCCTGGCACTCCGTTTCACACTGTCGCTGCCTGTGACAGCGGCAATACCACCCGGTGAAAAGGCGCTGTGGGAAATGGCTCTGAGGGAGGCCCAGAATCCTCGACCCTTCACCGCTGAGGATGAGGCTTTGTTGCGGGAGGTGGCTGGCCGGACCGAGCCGCTATTCGCGACGGTTCACAGCTGATGAGATAAGAACGCGGCAAAGTTGTGCCCCTACCTTGGCGTGAGGATGGGGGAGATCTTCGTTTTACATGCCGGATGGTGGTGAAACCGCCTCACGTAATCCCCGCACGCGGTCGTCGCGCTAACTGCGTTCCACCCCGCGGCAATCTCGGCCGCAACGACAACCCTGTCTTTGTCGTCACGCACCTCACCTTCCGCGTTGAGAGTCCGGGCTAGAGCCTGCTTGAACCGCCGGGTAGGCCTCCGTGTGGTTCAGGTCGACAATCTCGCTGCGACTCTCGCCGCCCAAGCGCCGGGATGAGCCGGTGGTGTGTGATGACCGCGTAAGAGGCGACCCGAACGAATCTCGTAGCGCCTGGCGCGGCGTGGATGAGTAAGCGGGCCGCCCTCGGTCTCTTCCCCATCTTCCACTTTCCTGCTAAGATCAGACTATTAGTCATCAGTCTACTCAGAACCCAGAACTCCCCGGAGGTGTCCCGGTGCTAGCGAAGGTGCTCACCTGTGCCGTCGTCGGCCTGGACGGCCAGCTTGTGGAGGTCGAGGTCGACGTCGCCTCCTACGGCATGCCCTACTTCGCCATCGTCGGCCTCCCCGATGCCGCGGTCCAGGAGGCCAAGGAGCGTGTGAGGTCTGCGATCAAGAACTCCGGCCTCGTCTTCCCCATGAGGCGCATCATCGTCAACCTCGCCCCCGCCGACCTCAAGAAGGAGGGGCCTGCCTACGACCTGCCCATCGCCGCGGGCATCCTGATGGCCTCGGGCCAGATCGAGCCGCCTGAGGTGCCCACCCTCTTTCTGGGGGAGCTCTCCCTGGACGGGGGCTTGCGGCATGCCAACGGCATACTGCCAATGGTCAGCCTGGCCAGGGACCAGCGGATAGGCACCGTGTACGTGCCCGCCGAGGACGCCCGTGAGGCGGCGCTGGTGGAGAGGGTGGAGGTGATACCGGTGGAGAGCCTGGCGGCCCTGGTCTCCCACCTGAGGGACGAGCTGCCCATCTCCCCCGCCGTCCACGAGGATGGGTGGGACGCGTGGGTCCCGACGGACGCCTCTCGGGACATGATCCACGTGAGGGGACAGGAGCATGCCAAGCGGGCCCTGGAGGTGGCCGCGGCCGGGGGGCATAACCTGATCATGGTGGGGCCTCCCGGCTCCGGCAAGACGCTACTAGCCCGCACGATGCCGACGATCCTGCCGGCCATGTCGGTGGACGAGATGCTGGAGGTGACCAAGATCTACAGCGTCACCGGCCGGCTGCCCGGGGAGACGCCGCTGGTTCGCGAGAGGCCGTTTCGAGCCCCTCACCACACGATCTCCTACGCGGGCCTCATCGGGGGCGGCAAGTGGCCCCACCCGGGCGAGGTTTCCCTTTCCCATCGGGGCGTGCTGTTCCTGGACGAGTTCCCGGAATTCGGCCAGTCCACCCTGGAGCTGCTGCGCCAGCCCGTGGAGGACGGCATGGTCACGATCAGCCGCGCCCAGGGGAGCGTGACCTTCCCGGCCCGCTTCACCCTCGTGGCGGCGATGAACCC
>JAJYKO010000042.1 GCA_021788565.1 Chloroflexota bacterium | reverse complement strand
GGGCGAGGCTCCTGCCGAGCCGCCCGGGTGGGGCAACTGGCGGCTCGCCGGGACGTGAGGCGAGCGGGCACGGGACGCGAGCGAGCGCAGCGTCCCGCTCACGCGCCCTCCCGAACTGTCACTCCAATTCGGCTCCTCCACGAACCATGCCTCGAACGCCGAGGCTACGCGCACGCTAAAGCCTGCGGCTACAAATCACGTACATGGTTTTAGAAGCGCCACAGCTATTGTGGAATCTTCAGCTTCTGGCCTAGCTGGAGGCTGTTCGCGCTCTTGAGCACGTCCTTGTTGGCGTCCAGGATCTTCTGCCACTTCGACGCGTCGCCGTAGAAGTGCTTGGCGATGCTCGACAGGGTGTCTCCAGACTGCACTGTGTAGACCCGCTCTTGCGATGAGGCTGACGAAGCTGATGAAGCCGTGGGAGCTGGCGTCGCCGATGCGGCCGGCGCCACCGGCGCGATGCCTGCGGCCACGGCCGCAGCCGCGGCATAAGTTGGCTTTGCCTCGGGAGCGGTGGTGCCGGTGTCTTGAGCGGGCTGCCCCGGTCTCAGCACGAATGCAAGCGCCATGAGTATGATGGCCACGGAACCCAGAAAGATTCGCGAGGAGGACGGCAGTCGGGAGTTGCGGCGTCCGGAAGTGCCCGACCGTTTGCGAACACGGCCATCCCAGCGCATCGAGACCTCCCATGGGGGAAACAAGGCGGCAAGACAAGACAAGGCGCATTATACACGAACGGCACGCCGATGAATACCGATTTTCAGCCGCACGCCATCCGTTGGAGCCTGGAACCAGGATGTATGGGCGGTTCGCGAACCGCCTCTACAACGGTCCTACAGGGATCACCCGCTGAAGCGCACATTCCAGGACGTCAGCAAACGCGTGGCGGGATATTAGAGCGGCGTGGGGACCTTCTGACGGCGGTCGAAGCGGACGATCTGGTCGTAGCCCGCGGCGTGGAGAGCCGTGACGGCGCGGTCCAGATCCTTGCCAACCTCCGAGGGCTTGTGGGAGTCCGACGCCAGGGTAGCCGGCACTCCTTGCCGAGCGCACTCAGCCAGGAGCTGCGGCCCCGGATAGATCTCCCCAACCGGCTTTCGCAGCCCCGCGGTGCTCACCTCCACAGCCACACCCGCATCCTTCAATACCTGTGCGACGGAACGGTAGAGATCATCCGCATTGCTCCTGGGCCGGTGGCCGAACTTCTTCACGAGGTCCAGGTGGCCCATCACGTCGAAGAGACCCGAGCTCGCCGCGGCCTTGACGTGATCGAAGTAAAGACGATACAGGTCGTCTATGTCCCATCGATCGTATCGATCGACGTGCCTGGGGTCGTCGAACCCCCAGTCGCCGAGAAAGTGGACCGAGCCGTAGACGTAGTCCCAGGGATAGGGCTTCAGGATATCGCCGAGTTGCTCCTCGTAGCCGGGGAAGTAGTCAGCCTCCAACCCAAGGCGCACCTGGATGCGCGAGCGGTACCTTTTCCTGAGCTCTAGAACGCTTTCGACGTACTCTGGCAGCTGCTCTTCCCGCATTGCCAGACTCGGATCACGCTTCTCGGGCGGCAGGAAGTACAGGTAGATGTGATCCGAGAAGCCGATCTCGACCAGGCCGATCTCTACGGCCCGCTCGACGTACTGCTCCATGGCCCCCTCGGCGTGACCGCAGCGCGCCGTGTGGTTGTGGTAGTCGACAAGGTTGCTCATTCCAGAGCACCACTGCGCAGAAGGGGTGCCAGCTCCAGAAGGGTTGAGACGCGGTGCGGATGGCGGCCGGACTGGAGGTCATGCCGGTCCAGAAGAACCGCTTTCATGCCCGCGGCCCTGGCTCCCTCGACATCCGCGAGGAACTGATCGCCCACATGGACCGCCTGGCGCGGCTCGATGCCCAGAGCTGTCATGGCGGCCTGAAAGATGCGAACGTCGGGCTTCTCGCAGCCCACGATGCATGAAGCGGTGATTGCATCGAAAGCACCTTTCAGCCCAACTGCGTCCAGCTGCTCCGTTGGGTCATCGGTGACGTTGGTGATCACCCCGATCCGGTACCCTGCATCCCTCAGCTCCATGATAGTGGGGAGTACGTCCGGGAAGAGACGAAACTCGTGATCGACCTTCAGATACCGCTCTCTGATCTGTTCGACCATGGGGACCGCATGAGCCAGACCCACCTCCTCCAGAAGAACCTGTTGGTAGTGAAGGTAGACCTGCTCCCGCCCCTCGGGTGGCAGCAGGTGTATGGGCATGTCCATGGCTGCCAGAGTGTAGTAGTGGTCGGCGGCCAGGTAGCCTCGGCGTAGCAGCTTCTCCTCTACTTCGAAGCCAAACTCCCTGAGTGTCTGGGCCTGGCGAAGCTCTCGGGGCGGGTAAAAGTAGGCGAGGGTTTGGTAGAGATCCAGGAAAACGGTACTGATGCTCACGAAACGCGCCCTATTGGATGAGGAGCCCCAAAGTGGGACACTCTTGTTTTGACTCATGATAGCACAGTCGTTGTACGGACTATTGCCCAGGAGCGAATCGCAGTGTATTATTCCGCCGATTTCGTGGGGGGGAGCAAGGTGGAACGTCTCGTATTCGCGCTGGTGTTGGGACTGGTGGGTGGAGGGCTGTGGGTCTCCAGCGGACTTGCCGGCATCCAGACGTGGCTATTTGGAGCCGGGCTGGTAGGACTGGTGGGGATCGTCGCCGAGAGCTTCCTGGACCACGTAAACAAGGGCGAGTCGAGCTGGAGCTACCACGGGTTCACCGCATGGATCTCGGCCATGTTGCTGGTGACTCCGGGACTCCTGCTGGTACAGTTAATGCCGGAAGCACTGCCACAGATCGTTCTAGGTATGGCTGCCACGACGGGGATCCTCTTGCTCAGCCTCGGGGAGGCACTCAGGCCTGATCGCCGTCTGTCCCAGCACGGGCGCTTTGTTTCCAATCTGATCTTCTACCTGATGATCTACGTGCTGTTCGCCATGATCTACCAAACCAAGTTGAGGGGGCTGATTACGGCGACCTCAGTAAGCGGGATAGCCCTGCTGGGAGGTTTGGAACTGCTCCGTTCGGGGCCCGAAGGCCGAAGGATGAATCGCAAGCTGGCGGGCCTGGCGGCACTCGGCGGGCTGATAATCGGTGAACTGGCCTGGGTGCTGGGCTACTGGCCGGTTGGAGGGCTGGTCGGCGGCGCGCTATTGCTGCTGAGCTTCTACGTCGTGGTAGGACTCTTGCAAGGCATTCGCGATGGCAGCTTTGGCCGGAGCATGCTGCTGGAGTACGGTGCCGTCGGAGTCGCGGGCCTTCTGGCGATACTGATTGCCATGCCGTAGTCGTATCTATAGGAACCGCTGCACTCGCGGCCGTTCCCGACTTCTGGCGAATCCAGAGCAGGAGGTCCGATATTGAGTGAAGCCGACATGAACGAGCCGGATCAGGAAGAATACGACCTGATGATGAAGCTGGACGAGCTTGAGACTCTGAAAGAGGAGATGGAGGAGTTGAGTGTCTCCAGCCTCGCGGAGATCGAAGCTCGAATCGCGGAATTGAGCCGACAGCTGGACGATATCCAGCAAGGGACCGCACAAGAAAAATAAGTGGCGCCGATTGTACGACGCCTGTTGCCTATTTCAACAATCCGGGGCTTAAACTACAATGCGCCGGCCTGTCACCAGACGGGCGCTTAAGGAGGAAAGCAACAATGGCAATCTTCCCAGAGGAGCGGTTGAGGGCGAAGCGGCACTTAACCGAGCGAGCCATCGCGCTCGCCATGGCGAGCCGATGGGAGGAGGCCGCCAGGGTGAATCGCGAGTTGCTGGAGCTGTTCCCGAACGACGTGGATGCTCAGAATAGGCTTGGGAAGGCACTCACCGAGTTGGGACGCTTCGGCGAAGCGAGGGATTCTTATAGTCGAGCGGCCGCTCTCGATCCGACCAACGTTATCGCGACCAAGAACCTTCAGAGGCTCTCGAAATTGGCTGCCGAGCAGCCCACGGCGACTCCGCAGGCTCGCGTTGATCCTTCCCTCTTCATCGAAGAGAGCGGCAAGACCGTTATAACAACGTTGCTGAATCTGGCCGGTCCAGATGTGCTGGCAAAGATGACCGCGGGCGATCTGCTGGAACTGCGACAGTCTGACCACACCGTCCAGGTGACAACCCCTGAGGGCAGGGTGGTTGGCCAGATCGAGCCGAAGCTTGCCAAGAGACTGATCGACCTGCTCGAAGGCGGCAATCGGTACCAGACGGCAGTGACTAGCGCGGATGAACAGTCGGTGAAAGTGATAATCCGGGAGACGTACAAGAGCCCTCGGTTGTCGAGCAAGGTGTCTTTCCCGTCGAAGGCCCCGGCTGAAGTGTTCCGCGGGTATATCAAGGACAGCCTCCTCAAGTACGATATCGATGATGAAGACATCCTGGACGAGGAGAGCGACGAGGGGATCGAGCCCACGGGCGAAGGCGATCTGGGCATGGACGAGCCCGAGGTGGCGGAGGAGCCCGAGCTGCCAGAAGAGTAGTGCCGCGACACCCGACCAAAGTGTTGACGTTGAGTACAGCGCCTGGTAAGATTTGGTCAGCCATGAAAGGAGGTGATGCGAATGGGTTGTCATAGTTGCCGCGCGGCGGCGCACCCGGTTCGCACACCTGGGCTGGAGGCTGGGCGCTAAAGCGTCGGAGTTTCCGTCTCAGGGTTGCAGGACCAAGCTAAGCGCCCCGCGCTTGGCAATGAGGGCCAGAGGAGGTCAGCTTCCTCTGGCCCTTGCTATTGTATGGAGGTCTTCGGTGAAACAGGACTGGGGTTCCCTAGTCCCTCCTGGTTGGACTGTGCGCCACGTGGCTGAGACCGGCTCGACCAACGATCTCGCCAAAGAGGCGGGATTGACAGGCGCACCGGAGAGAACCCTCTTCGTGACCGACCACCAACTGAAAGGCCGCGGCCGGCTGGACAGAACCTGGGTGGAGATTCCCGGCAGCAGCCTCCTTTTCTCCATCCTGTTTCGCCGCTCTCTGCCCCCGATCCTTCTGACCATGATCTGCTCTCTTGCTGCCTGCGAGGCTATTCAAAGAGTTGCCGGCATTAGTGCGGAGATCAAGTGGCCCAACGATCTGATGCTGAACGGCCGAAAGCTGGCCGGGGTTCTGACAGAGGTGAACTGGTCACGGGCAAATCCGTTCGTGGTGGTTGGGATCGGCATCAACGTGAACTTCGACCCGCCGCAGGTTGAGGGCATTCCCGATACCGCGACGAGCCTGTTGCGCGAGGCTGGCGTGGAGGTGTCGCGCCGCGAACTCCTGCGCGAGATCCTGCTGAGCCTGGATGTGCTGCTGACAATGGAGGATGCGGCGCTGGAGCCGCTCGTGCGGGACCGGTGGACCGCACGACTGTGGCGGCGCCGGCAGAAGGTCGTGATTGCCGACGACAACACGGTGCTCGAGGGTATCCTCGAGGGAGTGAACGACGAGGGCGTGCTGCTGCTGCGCCTCGACGACGGCACCCTGACGGAGGTGCGGGTAGGAGACGTGCGGATCTGACGCCGTGGCTACTGCCAGACTGGTATGGTACAATGCTCTCGTCGGCCACGCTGTAGCGAAACCCTGGAGGCTCACTTGAAGTTTGGCGTGATAGTGTTCCCAGGCACAAACTGCGATCGGGATACCTACCACGTGATCGACCAGGTCTTCAACCAGACGGTAGATTACGTCTGGCACGAAGACACCGAACTCTCCTCCTACGATTGCATTGTTCTCCCCGGTGGTTTTGCCCACGGGGACTATCTGCGCGCCGGGGCCATTGCCCGTTTCTCCCCGGTAATGCGATCTGTGGAGCAGTTCGCCCGGAGCGATCGCCTGGTTATCGGTATATGTAACGGTTTCCAGATACTGCTGGAGGCCGGGTTGCTCCCTGGAGCTATGCTGCGCAACGATCATCTGCAGTTCCGCTGTTCGTGGGTGCAGACGCGGGTGGAATCCACGGATTCTCCCTTTACCTCTGGCTGTCAGAGGGGCCAGGTGCTCAAGTTGCCGATCGCTCACCAGGAAGGCAGCTACTACGCACAGAAGGATCTGCTCGAGCAGCTGGAGCGCCGCTCGCAGGTCCTTCTCAGGTATTGTGATCCTGAAGGGCGTCTGACCCGGGAGTCCAATCCCAACGGCTCCGTCGGCAACATCGCTGGTGTCTGCAGCCAGGGGCGCAACGTCTTCGGCCTGATGCCCCACCCCGAGCGCTGCTGTGAGCCCCTCCTGGGCGGCACGGACGGATCCTACATTTTCAGGTCCATTCTGGGGTCAGGGGTCGGGGGTCAGGGTACGGCAAGTACCTTGGTCTCCGCTGGCCCCCGCCCCCTGCCCCCTGATCCCGTGACGGGGGGCCGCTGATGGTTGAGCAGCGGATCCTGGACGAGGTCGCCCTCACCCAGGAGGAGTACGACCTGTTGGTTTCGAAGCTCGGCCGCGAGCCGAACATGGTTGAGCTGGGCATGTTCGGCGCCATGTGGAGTGAGCACTGCGGCTACAAGAACTCGAAGCCGGTACTCCGTCTCTTCCCCACCAAGGGACCCCGCGTGCTGCAGGGCCCGGGCGAGAACGCCGGCGCGGTGGACATCGGCGACGGGCTTGCGGTCGTGATGAAGATCGAGTCCCACAACCACCCCAGCGCCGTGGAGCCCTACCAGGGCGCCGCTACCGGCGTTGGCGGCATCGTCCGCGACATCTTCACCATGGGGGCGCGCCCCATCGCCCTGCTGGACTCCCTCCGCTTCGGTCCCCCGGATGACCGGCGCAACCGCTACCTCGCCTCCGGCATCGTGGGCGGCGTGGGCGGATACGGCAACTGCATCGGGGTGCCCACGGTAGCCGGCGAGATCTACTTCGAGGATTGCTACTCCGGCAATCCCCTCCTGAACGCCATGTGCGTGGGGATAGCTCCGGCCGACAGGATCATCCGTGCCACCGCCAGTGGAGCAGGCAATCCCGTGATCCTGGTGGGGGCCGACACGGGGCGCGACGGCATCCACGGCGCTACCTTCGCGTCGGTGGAGCTCAACGAGCGCTCCGAGGAGCGGCGGCCGGCCGTGCAGGTGGGCAACCCGTTTCTGGAGAAGCTGCTGATCGAGGCGTGCCTGGAGCTACTGGAAACCGATTACGTCGTCGGCATGCAGGACCTGGGGGCGGCCGGGCTCACCAGTTCCGCGGTGGAGATGGCCGGTCGCGGTGGTTGCGGCATCGACATCGACCTGCTGAAGGTGCCGCGCCGCGAGAGCGGCATGACCCCCTACGAGATCATGCTTTCCGAGTCCCAGGAGAGAATGCTGGTCGTCGCACGCAAGGGCGACGAGGGCAAGGTCCAGGAACTGTTCAGCCGCTGGGGACTGCACTCCGACATCATCGGCGAGGTGACCGACGACGGCTTGGTTCGCGTGCGCGAAGGCGAGGATGTGGTGGCGGAGATTCCGGGTCGTTTGCTCACCGATGAAACGCCCGTCTACCACCGTAAGGGGGTGCGGCCATCCTGGATCGAGGAGGCGTGGCAGTTCGATGCGACCACCCTGTCGCTGAAAGAGGACTACAGCCAGACCCTGTTGGATCTACTGGCCTCACCGAACCTGTGCAGCCGCCGAAGCGTTTACCAGCAGTACGACCACATGGTGCAGACCAATACGGTACTCCCACCCGGGGGCGGGGACGCGGGGGTGCTGCGGATCAAGGGCACCGACAAGGGTCTCGCGGTGACCACCGATGGCAACGGCCGATATTGCTATCTGGAGCCCCGCTGGGGTGGGGCCATAGCCGTGGCCGAGGCTGCCCGAAACCTGGTGTGCACCGGCGCCGAGCCGCTGGCCGTCACCGATTGCCTGAACTACGGCAACCCCGAGAAGCCCGAGGTGTTCTACACGCTTCTAGAGAGCGTGAAGGGGATGGTAAAGGCGTGCGAGGCGCTGGACGTCCCCGTCATCAGCGGCAACGTAAGCCTCTACAACGAGAACAACGGCTCGGCAATCTATCCGACGCCCGTGATCGGAATGGCGGGCCTGCTGGAGAAGATCGAGCACGCCACCGGTATGGCCTTCCGGATGATGGGGGACCTGGTGGTGCTGCTGGGAAGCAGTTCCGACGATCTTGGCGGTACCGAGTACATGAAACTGGCCACGGGCAAGGTTCAGGGCGTACCACCGTGCATAGATCTGGACGCGGAGGTGCGGGTGCAGCGCTGCTGCCTGAACGCGATCCGCCGAGGTCTGGTCCGTTCGGCCCACGACTGCAGCGACGGCGGGTTAGCCGTGGCTCTCGCGGAGAGCTGCATCGCCGGAGAGATCGGGTTGGAGTGCGGCGCGGAGACGCTATCCGGGTTGCTTGAGCGGGACGGCTGCCGGCCGGACGCCCTGCTGTTCGGGGAGACTCAGTCACGCATCGTGCTGTCCGTGGCGCCGGAGCAGCTTCCGGCTCTGGAGACCCTGGCAGCAGAGGCGGGCGTGGCTCTTGCGGTGCTCGGTGCCGTCGGAGGTTCGCGGCTTCAGTTGGGCAGATGGGTGGATGTGCCCGTCTCGTCCATGAGTGAGACATGGTGCAAGGCATACGACAGGATGATGAGCAATTGAGCGATTAGCAGATAGCTGTTAGCCATTGGCTGTTAGAGGTCTAATGGCTAATTTCTAATCGCTAATCGCTACAAATGGGCGTCAACGGCGACGTGCCGGACGGCGATTGGGGGATCAAATGGCTGAACTGCACGAAGCCTGCGGCGTGTTTGGCATTTACGCGCCGGGGGTCGATGTAGCCCGCATCACTTTCTTCGGGCTGTACGCGTTGCAGCATCGAGGACAGGAGAGCGCGGGCATAACTGCTGGAGACGGAGAAGAGCTTCACACCTTCAAGGCCATGGGCCTTGTGGTGCAGGTATTCGGAGAGGACGACCTGGCTTCCCTCAAAGGCCACGTCGCCATAGGGCATAACCGCTACTCCACCACCGGATCGAGCAAAGTGTCTAATGCCCAGCCTTTCGTGGTGGATTCCGACCTGGGCCCCTTCGCCCTGGCCCATAACGGGAACCTGGTCAACACAATTGACCTGTCCGGACGCCTGGAGGAGATCGGAGAGGAACTGGAGAGCAGCACCGATTCCGAGATCATGGCTAGGACTATCGCGAACAGCCCGGGCCTCACCTGGGAGGACCGAATCGTCCGTTCCCTTCCCCGGTTCCACGGGGCCTACTCCCTCGTCATGGCCGCGCCGGACACCCTCTTCGTGGCCAGAGACCCCCTGGGTGTCCGCCCGCTCTGCATAGGGAGGCTGAACGGCGGCTGGGTGGCTGCCTCCGAGTCCTGTGCCCTCGATACCGTGGGCGCGACCTTCATCCGTGAGGTGGAGCCTGGAGAGTTGATCATAGTCGACGGCGAGGGTCTGCGGAGCATTCAGGCCATAGAGGGCAGGCGTCGCGCTACCTGCATCTTCGAGTTCATCTACTTCGCTCGGCCGGATAGTGTCATAGACGGCCAGTTGGTCTACCAGGTTCGGCAGGAGCTGGGCCGGAATCTCGCCCGGGAATACCCCGTGGATGCAGATATCGTCATACCGGTGCCGGACTCGGCAGTACCGGCGGCAACGGGTTACGCTCAGGAGTCGGGCATCCCGTTCGGCGAAGGATTGATCAAGAATCGCTACATTGGCCGGACCTTTATCCAGCCAGACCAGCGGCTCCGGAACCTGGGTGTGCAGCTGAAGTTCAATCCGATGCCGGAGTTGCTGTCCGGCAAGAGGGTGGTGCTGGTCGATGACAGCATCGTGCGCGGGACCACCACGCCGCCGGTCATAGGATTGCTCCGGAAGGCGGGCGCGAAGGAGGTCCACATGCGAATCTGTGCGCCGCCCATGATCAACCCGTGCTACCTGGGATTGGACACGGCGCGTCGATCGGAGCTCATCGCTTCGCACATGACGGTGGAGGAGATTCGGCAGCACATCGGGGCGGACAGCCTGGGCTACCTCAGCCTGGAGGGGTTACTATCCTCAGTAGGCGAGGACTCTCACTACTGCCGAGCCTGCTTCAACGGAGACTACCCTGTCCCTGTGCAGCTGGAGATGGACAAGCTGGCGTTGGAGGAAAGGTGACGCGACGACGTGGGGGGGAGACTGGGAGACGGGGAGACGGGGAGACGGAGGGACCTGCCGACCCTCACCCGCCCTTCGGGCGGCCTCTCCCGGAGGGA
Source organism: Chloroflexota bacterium (assembly GCA_021788565.1). The sequence continues at coordinate 4,041 of JAJYKO010000042.1, read as the reverse complement.
GAGGCGCGACGCGGCGACCAGCTAGCGTCGCGGGGTGAGGCCCCGGAGATCCGGCTTCCCAACACGCTCATCCTGGGTGAGGTGCCCAGCCCAAGGCCTGGTGTCCCATCGCAGCCCTCTTCCTACAAGGAAGCGGGCGTCGACATAGACGCCGGCAACCGGGCGGTTGACCTCATAAAGGATAAGGTCCGCTCTACCTTCGGCCCGCAGGTGCTCACCGGAATAGGCGGCTTCGGCTCTCTCTTCGCCTTCGGCGGCTACAAGGAGCCAGTGCTGGTGGCCAGCGCTGATGGCGTCGGCACCAAGCTCAAGATCGCCATTGCCATGGATCGCCACGATACCGTCGGTATGGACCTCGTCAACCATTGCGTGAACGACATCCTCACTTGCGGAGCTACTCCCCTCTTCTTCCTCGACTACGTCGCCATGGGCAAGCTCTTCCCCGAGAAGATCGCTCAACTCGTCGGTGGCCTGGCGGAGGCGTGCCGCGCCAACGGTTGTGCGCTGGTTGGCGGCGAGACGGCCGAGATGCCCGGGATCTATTCGGGGGACGACTACGACCTGGCCGGCTTCATCGTCGGAGCCGTGGAGAGGGATCAGGTGGTGGATGGTAGTCGCATCCAGGTTGGAGACCTGGTGTGGGGGTTTCCCTCCAGCGGGCTTCACACCAATGGGTACTCCCTGGTCAGGCAGGTGCTGAAGGGACACCCCCTGGACCGCTACTGGCCGGAGCTAGGGCGCACGTTGGGCGAGGAGCTGCTCCAGACGCACCGTTCCTACCTGAAGAGGATCCAGCGGCTGCGAACAGGCGTCGACGTAAGAGGGATGGCCCACATCACCGGCGGGGGCATCCCGGGCAACGTCTCGCGGATCATACCGGCGGGGAAGAAGGCGATCTTCCGGTGGGGCAGGTGGCCGGTGCTACCGATTTTCACGATGATACAGCAGCGTGGCACGATTCCCATGGAGGAGATGCTCAGGGTCTTCAATATGGGGCTGGGCTTCGTGATGATCTGTCCCGCGGCCGACCTGGAGAAGGTGCGGCATCTGGCACCCCAGGCTCTCCTCGTCGGTGAGATCGTCGCCGGCATGGGTGGAGACAGGGTGGAGGTCGTGGGGGTGTAGTCAGGACTGAGGACCAAGCGCATCCACTCAGTCCTCAGTCCACAGTCCTCACTCCTCTTGAGAGGTCAAGTAACTTGCGAAATCGGCCTCTGCGGTTGGGGATCATGATCTCCGGCCGCGGCAGCAACATGCAGGCTATCGTGCGAAACATCGAGAGAGGCGACCTGGCCGCTGAGGTCGCCCTCATCGTGTGCAACCACGGAGACTCAGCGGGGCTCGCCTGGGCCAGGCAGAAAGGCCTGCCGACGGCGCTGTTCGAGCGGAGGGAGTATCCATCTCGGCAAGCGCAGAACGCGGCGATGGCGGCGGCAATGGCTGAGGCCGAGGTAGATCTAGTGGTGATGGCCGGCTACGACCGGCTGATCACGCGGGACATCTTCGACGTTTTCCGAGGGCGGATCGTGAATATCCACCCGTCCCTCCTGCCGGCTTTTGGCGGAACGCTCCGCGCCCAGGCCCAGGCATTCGAGCATGGGGTCAAGATAACGGGTTGCACGGCCCACTTCGTCACCGAGGATGCCGTGGACGGCGGTCCCATCATCCTGCAGGCGGCTGTGCCGGTGCTGGAGGGCGATACGGCCGAGAGCCTGGCGGAGCGCATCCTGGGGCAGGAGCATTTCATCTTTTCGAAGGCCATCCAGCTCTACGCGGAAGGCCGCTTGAAAGTAGAAGGTCGCCGGGTCAGAATCTTGCAGGCGAAAGGCGATTAGCGAATAGCGAGAAGCGGCTACAAGCTGTTGGGGGAGGAACCGGTGCGGGCGATCATCAGCGTATACGACAAATCCGACTTGGTGGATTTCGCGCGAGGCTTGAGCGAAATGGGGGTCGAGATCCTCTCGACCGGCGGCACTCAATCCTTCCTGGCGGATGCCGGTGTGCCGGTCACGCCGGTTAGCGACCTTACCGGCTATCCGGAGATCCTGGGCGGACGAGTCAAGACCCTTCATCCGGCGATTCACGGCGGGATCCTTGCCCGCCGGGCAGAGCCGAGCCACATGGAGGATCTGGCCAAGCTCAACATCCAGCCGGTCGATATCGTGGTCGTGAATCTCTACCCCTTCGCGGAGACGGCCCGCAGGCAGGGCGTCAGCCAGGAAGAGGTGATCGAGATGATCGACGTCGGCGGTCCCACGATGCTGCGGGCGGCGGCAAAGAACTACGAGGACGTGCTGGTTGTGGTGGACCCTGAGGACTATCCGCAGGTGCTTGTGGAACTGAAGGGTGGAGCAGTGTCCGATGACGTGCGGCGCAAGCTTGCGGTGAAGGCCTTCGAACACACGGCATTCTACGACGCGCAGATCGCCAACTACCTGCGGAGTCCGGCGACCCTCTTCCCTGACAAGTTAACGATAGCGCTTAAGAAGATGCAGGACCTGCGATATGGCGAGAACCCCCACCAGGCGGGGGCCTTCTACCTGGATGCCTGCACCGGCAGGTTGCCCTCTGGAGTCGCCACGGCCAAGCAGCTGCACGGCAAGCAGCTCTCGTTCAACAACAGCTACGACCTGGACTCCGCCTGGGGCATAGTCACCGACTTCCAGGCGCCCGCTGTGGCCATAGTGAAACACGGCAATCCCTGCGGCCTCGCCTGTGCCACCACCGTGCCCGAGGCGTTCCGTCGAGCGCTCTCCACCGATCCCAAGTCTGCCTTCGGCGGTGCAGTGGGAGTTAACCGGGTGGTGGATGAGACCACGGCGCAAGAGATTGCCCAGGTCTTCTTCGAGGACCTGATCGCCCCGGGCTATACCGAGAAGGCGCTCGAGATCCTCGGTCGCAAGCGGGACTTGCGGGTCTTGGCGGTGGGCGAGGACTGGGAAGTGGCACAGCGGGCCGTCTCCGGCATACCGGCTCTGGACTTCAAGCGAGTGCTCGGTGGCTTCCTGGTGCAGCAGCGGGACGTGAACGGCGACGAGTCTTTCCCGCGGAACGTCGTGACCACCCGCGAGCCGACCCTGGAGGAGTTGACCGACCTGCTGTTCGCCTGGCACGCCGTCAAACACGTCCGGTCCAACGCCATCACCCTGGCCAAGAAGCTGGCGCTGGTCGGCATCGGGGCCGGCCAGATGAGTCGGGTGGACTCGGTGGAGCTGGCAATCAAGAAGGCGGGCGATCGGGCCAAGGGCACCGTGCTGGCGTCGGACGCCTACTTCCCGTTCCCGGATGGGATCGAGGTGGCGGCTGACGCGGGCATCACGGCGGTGATCCAGCCCGGCGGGTCGGTTAGGGATCAGGAAGTGATCAAGGCAGCCAACGCGGCACACATTGCCATGATCTTCACGAACCGCCGCCACTTCAAGCACTGATAGCCGGCAGCCCTCAGCCGGGTAAAAAGAAAAGAAGATGCTTCGTGAGGGGGCCCGGAACCGCATGGTTCGGGCCCCTTTCGGTGTGCCCGAGCCTCCAGCGGACCTTCATCCTCCTCGTTGCTCGCTTCCGAGCGCACTGCTACACTGCAGGGCACGGAGTATAGGACGAATAGGACCAATAGGACCTATAGGCCCTATAGGTGCCCCTGTGGACAAGAAACAACTGAGCGAGCGCGACATCTCCACCAAGTTCATCACCCCGGCCGTTAAGCGGGCGGGGTGGGATGAGATGTCCCAGATTCGGGAAGAATTGAGCTTCACCAGGGGCCGGATCATCGTGCGCGGAAGGCTCGTGACGCGCGGCAAGGCCAAGCGGGCCGACTACGTCCTCTACTACAAGCCCAACATTCCCATCGCGCTCATCGAGGCCAAGGACAACAACCATAGCGTGGGCGATGGCATGCAGCAAGGCCTGGAATACGCCGAGACCCTCAATATCCCATTCGTCTTCGCGTCTAACGGAGATGGCTTTGTCTTCCACGACCGCACCGGCACGAGCACGGCGGTCGAAACTAACCTGGCGCTCGACGCCTTCCCGTCGCCCGCCGAT
>JAJYKO010001027.1 GCA_021788565.1 Chloroflexota bacterium | reverse complement strand
GCTAGCGCCGTGGTGATCGCGACTGGCCAGAATACCGCGTTTGGCGAGATCGTGGCGCGCCTCGCCGCTAAACCCCCCGAGACGGAGTTCGACAGGGGCAGCCGCAAGTTCGGGCTCATGATCATGCGAACGGTCTTCTTCCTGGTACTGTTCGTCTTCATGATCAGCGCGGCCTTCCATCACGATCCCTTCGAGTCACTGCTTTTCGCGGTCGCACTGGCCGTGGGCCTCACACCCGAGTTCCTGCCGATGATCACCACGGTGACCCTCTCAACCGGAGCCGTCCACATGGCTCGCCGGAAGGTGATAGTTAAGCACCTCGCCGCCATCCAGAATTTCGGCAGCATAGACATCCTGTGCAGCGACAAGACTGGCACCCTGACCAGCGGAGACATCAAGCTGGACCAGCTGCTCGATGCCACGGGCCGTCCCTCAGACGCGGTCTTGCTGTCGGCCTACCTGAACAGCTTCTACGAGACTGGAATCAAGAGCCCCCTGGACGCGGCGATTCTCCAGTATCGGACCCTGGCCGTCGACGCCTATCAGAAGCGGGATGAGATCCCCTTCGATTTCCAGCGACGGAGGCTCTCGGTCGTGGTCGAGAATCAGGGCCGTCGGATGCTGATCTCCAAGGGGGCTCCCGAGAGCATACTGCCGTTCTGCGATCGATACGAGCGCGACGGAGAGGCTCGAGCCCTGGACGACCAGAGCCGAGCCATCGCGGAGGCCGCATATCGGGATCTCAGCGCAAATGGCTATCGCGTCCTGGCCGTTGCCAGGACGGACGTGGCAGAGAAGGCATCCTACGGGATCGAGGACGAGCGGGGGCTGGTGCTCGCGGGCTTTCTGGCCTTCTCTGACCCTCCGCTGGAGGACGCGGCTGAGGCGCTGAAAGACCTTCGCGCGGACGGTGTGCAGGTGAAGATCCTCACCGGGGACAACGAGCTGGTAGCCCGCCATGTCTGCGACCAGGTGGGGCTGGACGGGGCGCGCATGCTCCTGGGCACGGATTTGGAGAAGATGAGCGACCCGGCCTTTGCTCATGCGGCCGAGGAGACCGCCGTGTTTGCGCGCGTGTCTCCGGAGCAGAAACACCGGATCATCATCGCCCTCAAGCAGCGGGGCCACGTGGTGGGGTTCATGGGCGACGGGATCAACGACGCGCCCTCCCTTCACACGGCCGACGTGGGGATCTCGGTAGCCGGAGCAGTGGACGTGGCGAAGGATGCCGCCGACATCATCCTGCTGGAGCACAGTTTGCGCGTGCTCCACAGCGGCATCACAGAGGGAAGGAAAGCCTTCGGCAACGTGATGAAGTACCTGATGATGGGCACCAGCTCCAACTTCGGCAACATGTTCAGCATGGCCGGGGCGTCCCTGATCCTGCCGTTCCTGCCCATGCTACCGACCCAGATCCTCTTGAACAACTTCCTCTACGACCTGTCGCAGATCACCATCCCCAGCGACAACGTCGACCCCAGCTTCGTCCACAAGCCGCGCCACTGGGACATTTCGATCATTCGCGACTTCATGCTGTTCATCGGCCCCATCAGCTCCGTGTTCGACTTTCTGACCTTTTTCGTGATGCTCAAGGTCTTCCAGTCCGACGAGCAACTCTTCCACACGGGGTGGTTCGTGGAGTCGCTGGTGACGCAGACGCTGGTGCTGTTCGTGATCCGGACGGCGGGAAACCCGTTCCGCAGCCGCCCAAGCGTCCCGCTGGCGGCAACCGTCCTGGCGGTGGTCGCGGTGGGCATTGCCCTTCCATTCAGTCCTCTGGCCGGGGTGCTCGGCTTTACCCCGCTGCCGGCAGCGTTTCTGCCCTTTCTGGTGGGGGTGACGGTCATCTACCTGCTGATGGTGGAGTTTGCCAAGCGCCGGCTTATGCGCGAGCCTGCTGGCGCGTAGCATGGTCTGTTTCGTGATACAGCTCACAGAGACGGGCATCCTAATCGAACGGGAAGGGGGATGGCAGCTCGAGCATGCCACCGGCCACGCTTGCGAAGATCGCCATTTTCAGTGATATCCACGGCAACCGCCACGCACTGGCCGCGGTGCTGGCCGACATAGATAGGGAGGCGCCCGACAGCGTCTATTGCCTCGGAGACCTTGTCGGATACGGGGCGTATCCCAACGAGGTGATCGAAATGATACGAGATCGAAGCATCCCCACGATCATGGGGAACTACGACGATGGGGTGGGCTTCGACAGGGACGAGTGCGGGTGCGCGTACACCGACCCCGAGATGAAGAAACTGGGGGACAAGTCTCTCATGTGGACAAGAGAGGTGGTGACGCCTGAGAACAAGGAGTTCCTGCGTTCCTTCCTGCCCAGCATCCGGTTCAACGTCGAGGGCAAGGAGATCCTCCTGGTCCACGGCAGCCCGCGCAGAATGAACGAGTACGTGTACGAGGACCGTCTCCCCGCGAGCCTGGAGCACATCGCCAGGAGTGCTGAGGCGGACATTCTTGTCTTTGGTCACACCCATCTGCCCTACACGAAAGAGGTTGCCGGCGTGCTCCTCGTCAACGACGGCAGCGTGGGCAAGCCAAAGGACGGCGACGCGAGGGCGGGGTACGTCATCATGGACGTCTGGGCCAGCGAGGTGAAGGTGGAGTTTCGGCGCGTGCCCTACGACGTCGCCTCGGCCGCGGCGGCCGTGCGGGAGAGCGGGCTACCAGCGCATTTCGCCGAGCTGTTGGAGTGCGCCCGCGGGTGACAAAGCCCCCGACTGCCGAGGGGCTGGCGTACCATTTCCGAGCCGGTAGACCAGCGTTCGTTGGCGGACTAGTACATTGATCGCTATCAATGGAGATTGGTGGAACAGGGAAACCCTGATGGAAGACTTCGAGAGAGTCTGGCGCGATTACC
>JAJYKO010001026.1 GCA_021788565.1 Chloroflexota bacterium | reverse complement strand
GTAGGAGTTCTAAGATTTCTCAACAACAAGAAAACGAGCCAACCCCCGTTAAGGACAAAATAAACTACCGCCGCCACAGGGGCGCTTGCCGCTTCTATCGCGAGAACTGGTCGTGTGAGTCCGAGCCCAACGGCCCCAGCGGGCAGCTCCTCTACCAGATCATCTGCCTCATGGACACCCCCCCAGTTACGGCCGAGGAGCAGTACAAGTGCTTGCATAGTCCCCACCACTGCTGGCGCCTAGAAGCAGCCGCGAGACGGAACGGGGACACCAGGGACGGTTGTCAGGACGCCAAGCGCGAGGAAGGTGCAGCGCAGGAAACCCCCCAGGCAACCTGAAGATGGGCTACCGCAGGAAGTCCTGCTCCGGGTCAACCCGAGGGAACCGCGAGCTTTCGATCGTCTCCCGCAATTCATCCACGCTAGTCGTAGCGTTTCCGATCTTCCGCACCACCAGGCCCGCCGCGTAGTTGGCCAGCTGGGCAGCCTCTATGGGTCGCGCACCGGCCGCCAGAGCCACCGTCAGCATGGCAATGGCCGTGTCACCCGCGCCGGTAACGTCGAAGACCTCACTTCGGTTGGCGACAGGGATGTGGACGTAAGGCCCCCCAGCCTCCATCACCGACATTCCGTTGCCCCCTCTGGTGATAACTACGACGCAAGCGTCAGACTCCTTGAGAATGCGCTGACATGCCAACTTGAAGGAATCCTCGGAGTCGAGGTTCTCGCCGAGGGTGACATTCGCCTCCGCCTGATTGGACTTCACGAGTCCGAACCCTTTGAAGCGAAGCAGGTCCCCCTGAGAGTCGACCGTGAGAAGCTTCTTGTGTCGATGGGTCAGATCGTGGCAGGCATCTATCACTTCGGGTGCTATGACGCCACTCTTGTAGTCCGACAGCAGAACGCCATCCACGTTCTCTATCTGTTCGGCCAGGTAGTCGATCAGCTGGCCAACGATGCTGCCGTCGAGCGAAGTCCGGGAAAGACGATCCAACCGCACCACCTGCTGCCTGATGATGTTTCCATCCTGGGCAAGGATGCGGGTCTTGGTGATGGTGGGCCGAGAAGGGTCCACAACGACGCCGTCAACCTGGATGCCCGATGATCCGAGCAAATCACGGAGTTCCACGCCGTTCTGATCCTCCCCCACAACCCCTACCATCAGCGCTTCGGCGCCGAGAGCCTGGAGGTTACGAGCGGGATTGGTCCCCCCGCCGGGAAGGCAGAACCGCTTCTCATATTCGAGCACCAGAACGGGGGCCTCTCTCGAGATCCTGGCGGGCCGGCCCACAAGGTACTCGTCTAGAAAGAGATCCCCCACCACCATTATGCGCTTGCCATGCAGGCGGGGGAGGATCTCCAGCAGCCGGTCTCTGTTCAACTATCCTCCGTTACGGGCTACCGCACGCGGCTGATGGCGATGATAACTGCCAGTGCGAGAAACAGGAGGGTCATGAGCCCCATAACGCTCTGAACCGCCGCTCCGCCTGCTGCCTGGAGCCGGATGCCCAACGGGAAAATCGCGGGGAGGTTCAGAAAGACGATGCCACCCCGACCGATCAGAGCCGCCAGCACTGTGAAGGCACCAGCCATGACGGAAAGGCCCCGCGAGATGCGGCCGCCGGCGCCCCTGCTCACCGACTCACCCACGAGATAGCCGAGGAGGAGAAGCACAAGAAATGAGAGTCCGAAGAACCCGCCGAGCGACGCCCAGACGAGCCCCCCTATCACCGAGGTGGCGAGCCCATAGGCGGCAGCCCGGAAGTACCTATCGGGGCCAACCAGAAAGATCGGGGCCTTTCTGATATTGGCGCACTCCCGGCAGCGGCCGCCAACAGGCGTTTGCACGACGCAACGAACACAAATCGGCTTCCCGCAACGGCTGCACCTCAGAGCAGTCTCGACACTCGGATGGTTGGCACAATGTAGCACCGAACTCTTGTTGCTCTCTACGGTCAAGTCCCTTCCCTCATCACAGCCAGTTTAGCACTTTTCAGACCTGTCCCATATGGTGCGGCACCAGACTATTCAGTTATCGAGCAGATCGCGAGCAGCGGCAATTACGGATTCCGGACTGATCCGATCGAGGCACTGGAAGTCGCCGCACCCATAGCGCAGGCCAAGGGAGTGCCCACGGTAAAGACAGGGGCTACACGGCAGGTCCACGCGGACGATCCTGGTACGAGAGCCGTCGGGATCGTACGGTCCCCACGCACGATGATTGGAAGGTCCGAATACGGCGACGACGGGGATTCCGACCGCGGACGCAACGTGCGTGACACCGCTGTCGTTTCCGACAAACAGGCTGCATCGGGACAGAACGGCCGCGAGATGCCTGGGAGTAGGAGTCCCGCTCAGTATGGCGGTCCCGGGCGCTATCCCGTCCCCGACCTGGCGCCCCAGCGACTCCTCCCCGGGCCCCGCTACGACCAGCGGCACAAGCCCATCCTGAGCCATGGAAGCTCCCACCGCCGAGAACCGCTCGGGATGCCATCGTCGCGCCGGACTGTAGCTGCCTGTTCCGGGGTGGATCGCCACGACCCTCTCACCGGCCACCAGCCCGATCTCCCGCCACTTCTCACTCGCAAATCGCTCCTCGTCGTCATTCCAGCTGATGCTGACCCGCGGACTCGGGTTGGTGGCATCGAGCAGTCCCACCACGCCCAACCAGTAGTCCACCTCGTGCATCGCCCCAAATCCGCGATCCGGGTAGGTCAGGTTGAGAAATCTCCCCCGTCCGTCATCCAGGCCAGCGCGAGTCCCGGCGCCAGCGGCTATCGTCAGGAGGGCGTACTTCGCGACGCCGGCCACGGTCACGAGATGGTGGAGCAGCACGACAGCGTCGAACGAGCGCGCACGAAGCTCGCGTGAAAGCCTG
>JAJYKO010001025.1:1703-2887 GCA_021788565.1 Chloroflexota bacterium | reverse complement strand
AGCTCGTGCACCCTGGTGCCAGCAGCACCAGATCCCCAGGTGAGGCGAGGGACCTGGCAACCTCCACCGCCTCCAGCATCGAGCCGGCTCGCCGCAGATTCGGCATGCTGCCCGTCTTTGCTTCACGCACCGCTTGCTCTATCGCGTCCGCCGCTTCCCCCATGAGAATCAGCGCTTTAACACGGTGCCGGATCAGTTCTGCCCACTCCCCCAGCGGGAGCTTCTTGTTCCGGCCGCCCGCGATCAGCAAGACCGGCTGGTCAAAGGAGCGGAGACTCGCAATTGCCCGCTCCGGTGCGGTGGCGATGGAGTCATTGCAGTAGGTGATCCCGTCCCGCTCGGAGACGATCTCCAGGCGATGTGGAACACCGGTAAAGCCGGAAATCGCAGCCCGCATCGCTGAGGGCGGCACCCCGACCGACGCGGCTATAGCTGTCGCGGCCACGACATTCGCGAGGTTGTGCCGGCCCCTGAGCCGGATGTCGCCGATATCGCACACCACATCGACCACAGGGCCCTTGCGGAGCACAACGCTTCCATCCTGAATGTGGCTGCCCTCCACCTGCCGTTCGATGCTGAACCAAACAGCCGGGCTCACGGTAGGAAGGTCGCGCCCTATCGGATCGTCGGCATTCAGGATGGCTATGTCGGCACTTTTCTGATGGGACAGGATGTTTGACTTCGCTGCGATGTATGCGGGCATCCCGGAATGGCGATCGAGGTGGTTGGGGGTGATGTTCAGAACCGCGGCCAGGTGCGGGCTGTATGGGAGGGTCTCGAGCTGAAAGCTGCTCATCTCCAGAACCACCCAGTGGTCCGGGCCGATATCACCCACTTTTTCGATCAGTGGCGCCCCGATGTTACCCCCGACATGGACGGTGAGCCCCGCGCGCCGCAGCATCTCACCGGTCAGCGCCGTCGTCGTCGTCTTTCCGCTGCTGCCGGTGATGCCAGCGATATGCCCGCGGCACAGCTCGAAGAAGAGTTGAGTTTCACTGCTCACAGGCACTCCGGCAGCGCGAGCCTGCACGAGTGCATCTAGCTGCTGAGGGACGCCTGGGCTCACGAAGACGGCGTCTGAACTCAGGAACAGCTCAGGTGGGTGGCCCCCAAACACTCTTTCCACACCGAGCCGGTTCATCAGGTCCAGGGTCGCGCGAGGAATGGCGTTCTCAGCCGCCCGG
>JAJYKO010001025.1:0-1693 GCA_021788565.1 Chloroflexota bacterium | reverse complement strand
GGCCCCAGCGCGGGCGAGGAACCGCATCAGAGATGCGCCTTCCCTGGCGAGGCCGACGATAGTCACCCTCTTGCCAGCGAAGCGCTCACGTGCCGCCTCCACTGGACTGGATACTGAGGGCTGTGGATGGGATCCAACGGAATCACTCGATCCCCTGTCTCCACTCCTCGATCCCTTTTCGCTGCCGGTCACAGATCGACTCTCCGTCTACACTAAGGCTAGTGCTATGCCCACCATACCGGCGAGCATCGATATCAGCCAAAAGCGCTGGGTTATCTGCGTCTCGGACCATCCAAGAAGCTCGAAATGATGGTGCAGCGGAGCCATCTTGAGAAGCCTACGGCCGTGCGTCAACTTGAAATACGCCACTTGAGCTATGACTGAAAGGGCCTCAACCACAAATATCACGCCGATAATCGGCAGCAGCAGGACGTGCCCTGTCATGAGCGCAACTACCGCCAGGGTACCTCCCAGGGTCAGAGAGCCTACATCTCCCATGAAAACCTGGGCCGGATGAGCGTTGTACCACAAGAAGGCCAGGATAGCGCCCACCACAGTGAAGCAGAAAGTCACCAGATAGGCCTGGTGTTGCAGGTAGGCAATGACCCCGTAGCACGCGAAGGCTACCGCTGCCGTCCCTCCGGCAAGACCATCCAGCCCATCAGTCAGATTGACGGCATGGGCACTGGCAGCCACAGCGATCGCGGCAACCAGCACGAAGAAAATGCCCACCTTGAAGTTACCAAGGCGGGGAAAGTAGAGGGCATCCAACCCCAGCAAGCGGTACAGTATCCAGCCGGCCGCGAGGCCGATGATACCCAGCAAGACAAACTTTGTCCGCACGGAGAGTCCGCGACTATCGCCCCCCACCAGGTTCAGCATGTCATCCACACTACCCACGGCCGCGCAGCTTACCAGCACACCGAGCGGCAAGAGGATCGAATACCTCCCGAACAGGTTGGCCACCACCGTGATCGCCACCACAGGGATGATGATCAGCAGTCCCCCCATGGTGGGGGTGCCGCTCTTGACTATGTGCGAGCTGGGGCCCTCTACCCGTATCTGTTTGCCGATCCTCTTCTGACGCAGAAGCTGGATCAAGGGGCCGCCCCAGATCACCGTCATCAAGAAAGTGATGGTGCCGACTGTCAGGGAGTAGGACATCTGATTCCCTCTACGATCTCTTCCATGTGCATTCCGCGGGATCCCTTGACCAGCACGCAATCGCCAGGCTGAAGCAAATCCGTGAGCTGCTGCACGGCCTCAGAACTGCTGCCGGCGAAGAAGACTTCGCTCCGGCCCTTCCCGCTTGCGAGGGCTTCCTGACCCATAATCGCGGCCAACGGGCCAACGGCCACCAGGACGGCGGCCACGTCGGCGGCACGACGGCCGACCATCCTGTGACCTTCTTCGGTGTACGATCCCAGTTCCAGCATATCACCCAGCACGGCAACTTTGCGCCCCTGCAGGTCGGCCAGGAGGTTGAGAGCTGCCAGAGTGGAGGCAGGACTAGCGTTGTAGCTGTCGTCGATAATGGTCGACCCGTTCACTCCGGCAGCGACGATCAGCCGAAGCGATGGCGAGACTTCGTGAAGGCAAGCACCGATATCGTCTAACGACATGCCCATCCCAAACCCAGTGGCCGCGGCCGCCAAGGCTGCGTGGACGCTGTGAAGCCCGAGCAGCAGCATTC
>JAJYKO010001024.1 GCA_021788565.1 Chloroflexota bacterium | reverse complement strand
AAGCCACAGTTGGCGAGTTCGCCCGTCTGGCGAAGCGAATCGACCAGATCAGCGAGGAGCAGTTCGGGAGCGGCCACCGCCCCGTGACGGTAGTTCAGCTGACCCACTCTGGCCGGTACAGCAGGCCCGTGGACAAGCCGGCGCCGATCATCGCTTTCCGCAACCCGATCCTGGACCCGCGTCACAACCTGCCTGCCGACTATCCAATAATCAGCGACAGTGAACTGGAAGCCCTTGAGGGAAAATACGTAGCGGCGGCGAAGCTGGCGTACGAGGCGGGCTTCAAGGCTGTGGACATCAAGAGCACGCACGGCTACCTTTCTCCAGAACTGTTGGCGGGTCACACCCGCCCCGGCCGCTACGGTGGGAGCTTCGAGAACCGCACTCGGTTCCTGCTGAACGTGGTATCGAGGGTGAGGGAGGAGGTTCCCGGCCTCTTGCTGGCGGTTCGGCTGAGCGCGTGCGACGGCCTGCCCTACCCGTACTCCTGGGGCATGGACAGGGAGGTCGCGGGCAAGGAAAACCTTGAGGAGCCCATACGCCTCGTACGCAAGCTGTACGAGAAAGGTGTCAGGCTGCTGAACGTGACGGCGGGCAACCCCTACTACCTGCCTCACCTGACCCGCCCTTTCGACCAACCGAGCCGGGGCGTACCGGTCCCGGACGAGCACCCGCTGGAAGGGATAGACAGGCTGTTCCGCGTTGGCCGCACCCTTCAGCAGGCCGTGCCGGAGATGGTGGTAATGGGGACCGGTTACTCGTGGCTGCGGCAGTTCTTCCCGCTCGCGGCGGCGGCCAACATAAAGAATGGTTGGGTGAAGGTGGCCGGCCTGGGCAGGGAGGCGTTCGCATATCCGGACTTCGCGAGGGACCTGCTCGAGCGCGGAGCACTCGATCCTAGGAAGACCTGCACGGCCTGCAGCAAGTGCACCCAATTGATGCGCGACGATGGGATGGCGGGTTGCGTCACCCGCGACGCGCAGACCTATTTGCCCCTCTACCGGAAGTACTGCCGCCCACTTTAGGCCCGGCCTCGACCGAAGAACGTGAGATACGGAGCGCCCGTCACCTCGCGCCAGAGCATCAGCGCCAGCTCTCGCAGGTGGTAGTCACCCCACATGCACGACTCACCGCGCGGGATCTTCGAGCCCTCCGGCACGTAGTCCCATCCGTTTGGTCGGTGATATACAGAGTGAAGCAGGAGCCCCTGATGGTCCTCCACCTCTGAGATGTAAGGCGGATCCAGGAGAGTCCTGGCGACGGAGAGGCCGGCCTGCCAGTAACGCTCCGCAGCTTCAGCATCGCTCTGCTGTAGATAGCGGCCAAGCCTCAGTAGACCCTGGGCAGCTATGGCCGCCGCCGAACTGTCCACAGGCTCGTGATCGTTGAACGGATCGGAGGGCCGGCTCAGGTAGTCGCCCAGCTTGGCAAGCCCTGGAGCACCAGTGTCCCAGTAGGGCACACCATCCGTAGGGGTGTTGTCGAGGTAGAATTCCGCCGTTGCGCGTGCGGCCTTCAGCATCATCGCCTCCACTGCGGCGCGACCACCCGCCGGCTGTAGCTCGTCGTCGGAAACGGTTATAAGGAACTCTAGCTGCTCGGCGTAGCCCAGAATTGCCCAGGAAAGGCCGCGCATCCAGGTGGTGAAGGGGCTGTAGCCCTGCTGGGTGGATGGGCAGCGGAAGCTGCCGTCGTTGACGTTGAAAATCGCCTCGTGCACGGTGCGGCCACGGACGTCGTAGGAATCGCGCCCCTCACCGTAGTAGACAACGAAGCGTGCGGTGGCATCGGCATGCTTGATCAGCCGATCGAGGAGAGAGATCCTCCTATCACGCTCGCCCATCAGGACGTGGCCAAGCCGATGGGCCACCGCCAGGGAGCGCAGAGAGCGCATGGTGTCCACGAAGAGCGAGTGCGGTCCGTTGAAGGAGTATATATAGCCGCCGTCGTCCGCGATCGCGGCCCAGCGGGAAGCCTGAATCGCACCAGACACCTTGAGCGCCAGTGCGTAAAACTCCCTCTCCCAGGGGTCTTCTTCGATCCGCCCTTCGTTCATTAGCCGCAGCAAATTCCCGTAGGTGGAGACGTTGTTGAAGCCGTGGTCGTGCACGCCCACGTGACTGACGTGCGGGGCCATCAGCGCCACGGTTTGGCGCCGGCCCAGATCGAGGAACGCCCTGTCACCAGTGGCATCGAACTGCAGTACCGCCGCTCCCACATGGAAGCCCTGAGTCCATTCCGTCCAGCCCCTGCTGGTGTATCGGCCTTGAACGGTGTAGACGGGCGTGCCGTCCGACGGGTTCCACGTCTTTTCGATCAGCCGTATCTTTCGGGCCGACAGCTCGAAGAGCCGCTCCAGCCTGGGACGGAGTTGTACAGCGTCGAGGGTGCCATCCAGCCTGATCACTCAGGTAAACCTCCAGCAGACTCCGTGCTACGCGGGACGTGCAATGGGAAGTAAACCGATTTCCCTCGGAGCCCGCGACATCATAGAAGCGATTCCACGCTTTGTCCACGAGGTTCTCCGGCGCCGTGTCTCAGGTACTAAAGTGAAGCGGTAACCAAACCCGCGGGGTCTCTGGGAATCGAGGCGCGCCAGTACAGGACCACGAGCCAAAGACCCCGCGGGTTTCACCTTGGCTTTGGTTTAGGTTCTGAGAATGGGTTCGGCACTTGTTCGCGCAAAGCTACTTATAAGCGGTATATGGTGAGCGTCATGATGCTAAAATCGCTGAACCAAGAACCCCCGGTCTCCTCGAGCAACCGGCGGTTCCGTTATTGGGAGATTGTGCCGAAATGTCCCGTCGGAGCCCGGGGAGCGTGGAGACGCTCGCCGCCCTTGTACTCTTTTTCGCGGTCCTGCTCTTCCCTGCGATAGGCGTACAGCG
>JAJYKO010001023.1 GCA_021788565.1 Chloroflexota bacterium | reverse complement strand
CAGCGGTCCACGCCGGCGTTGGTTGGCGACTCAGCTCTTTCAATGAGGTAGCGCAGATGAGTATCGTGCAGGTTCACCCGTCCGTATACAGGATTGAGACGCCATATGAGAATGACGGAGTAGTCTTCCTCTATCTGCTGAAGGGGGACCAGGTTGCTTTAGTAGACACCGGCACATCCAGTTCGCCGTCCAGGGTGCTGACCGGTGCGCTGGCTGAACTCGGCATGAACCTTTCCGACGTGGACGTGATTTTCAATACGCACGGTCACCTGGACCACGCCGGCGGAAACGCGGCGATGAGGAAGGTAGGCAAAGCCAGGATCTTTATGCACGCGGCGGACGTTCCGCTGTCTCAGGATTTGCAGACTGAGATAGAGTTCCACAACGCGCCCCTGCGAAGCCTGGACTTCCCGCAGAGCTTCATCCAAGCCCGAGCCGAATACATCGCCACGGCCGCGGGGTCGGAGAAGGTGCCGGTGGACACCACTCTGGAAGATGGAGACGTGGTAGAACTTGGCAAAGGGATGAAGCTGAGGGTTATCCACGCGCCCGGCCACACCCCCGGGCACATCTGCTACTTCTGGGAAGCTGAGGGGGTTCTCATCACCGGCGATGCTGTCCAGGGCCAGGGACTCAGACCCGGTGGCTACCCGTACTACTTCGACGCCCCCAGCTACCGTCGCTCCCTGGTCACCATGGAAAGGCTGAATCCCAGGTTGGTTTGCATGGGTCACGCGTTCGGCGGAGGAGGGTCTATTTCCGACCCGACCCGGAGAGGGGAAGGCGCGGCGGCAATCTTGCGCGAATCCATGCGAGTTTCGGATGTCATCCACCAGGTGGTCTCCGCGACGCTTGAGGACAAACCCGGTGCCTCTCGGAGAGAGGTCGCTCTAGCAGCGCTCGCGGACCTCATCTACGATCTCCCTCAGTGGCGGCTGCGCGAAACGCGGATGCCGAGCCACGCCGGGCCGACGCTGTTTACTCACATCGAAGCGGCGATGTCAGGCAGCTATCCGGCCTGAGTCGTGCAGGGGATTCTATGGGTTGGGAGTAGCACGGCGACACGATTGTTCTAACCTGTAGGGGCGGACCGCCGTGTCCGCCCGCCCTGACGGGCCGGCAGAGCCGCCGGCCCCTACAGGGTCAGTCTTGTGTGTCGCCGTACTAGCGACAGCAATCCATCCAGGCGAGGAGGTGCGGACGTGAGAGAGCTTGAAGTCAACGGCAAGACGCTACGGCTCGTTCAGGGCGACATCACAACCTTCCACGCCGACGCCATAGTCAACGCGGCCAACTCCGGGCTTCGAGGCGGAGGCGGCGTTGATGGCGCCATCCATCGGGCTGGCGGTCCGACCATAATGGACGAATGCCGGAAGATAGGGGGGTGCCCCACCGGGGAAGCACGCATCACGACGGCGGGGAGGCTGCCGGCCCAGTACGTGATCCACGCCGTCGGCCCCATCTGGAGCGGCGGGGGCCGGGGAGAGGCGAATCTGCTCGCCTCCGCCTATCGCTTCTCCATGCGGCTGGCGCAAGATCGCGTTCTATCCAGCGTAGCCTTCCCGTCCATCAGCACCGGAGCATACGGCTATCCATTGGACGAGGCGGCGCACATCGCGCTGCGCACAGTGGTGGAGTCTCTCCAGCATCCTGGCTCCGTTCAGACCGTCACCTTCGTGCTGTTCACTCAGGACACACTCAGGGCATACGAGGAGGCCCTTGGAGACATCGCCGCAGGCATCCGAACCAGTTCCAACCCGTCCACGAGCGGTCAATAGCCACTCTCTGCCCGGGTTGGGTTCGTCGGGTGCCCGTTCACAGGCGCGGGTCCCTCCGCGGCTTGCCTGGCACGACATGTGTTGTGGAGACTCCTCGAGGCTACCATCAACATTCACTTCGGGAGATGAACCGTGCCCAAGAAGGTACTCCTTCCCGCCAACGAGGCGGTCCACGTTTCCCTGGGCGTACAACTCCTGGCGTTCCACGAAGCCGAACCGCTGTCCAACCAGACGTGGGCCGGAGCAGAGGAGATCCTGCAGAACGTGGACCTCTCCACGCACCCGAACAGCGCCCACGTGCTGCGGTTCTTGCTGGACCGCAACTGGGAATCTGACAGCGTCACGGGGCTGCTTCTCGGGGTCTGGATGAAGAAAGCGGCCACGGCCGGAGAGATCGCGGCCGACCTTCTTCAGCTGACACCCCAGCAGCGCCGGGCCCTTACCGCCCTGTACGCCGCCTCCGATGACAGCTCGGTAGTCCAGTATTCGGTGACCCACGATGGTACGCTAATTCGACATTCCTACAGCCGGAAGTCGCTCGCTGTGCCGGACATCAAGCTGTATCTTAGCTAGCTGCCAACTCCTCCAGGGCGGCCCTGAAGATGCCAACGCCCTGGTTTATCGTGTCGACAGATGGGGCGAAGGTGAAGCGAAGGTGACCTTCGCCCATTGCCCCAAACTCAGTTCCGGGTCTCACGTTCAGTCCCCGCTCGTACAGGTACTTCATCATCTCCACGGCGGATAGCGGGGCTTCGTAGTGCACCCATGCGTAGAAAGCCGCCTGCATCTCGTAAACCTTCACGCCGTGTATGGACGTCAAGCTATCCCACATGGCCTGTCGCTGTGCCTGGTACTGCTCCAGCATCCACGCCCGCCACTTCCGATCCTCTTCCGCGTTGGTCAGGGCTGCCAGGGCGGCCCTCATTGCGATGTTGTTCACGTAGCCTACCGCGGTCCGGTTGATGGCCGAGATTGGCTTCAGCGTCGCGCCCCGGGCGATGACCCAGCCCACCCTCCAGCCGGTCATGGCGTAGGTCTTGGAGAATGAATTCACCAGTATCGTCCTTTCGGTCAGCAGGGGATGCGCCAGGGCCGAGAGATGTTTTCCGGT
>JAJYKO010001022.1 GCA_021788565.1 Chloroflexota bacterium | reverse complement strand
GGGGACAAGCCCCCGCCCTACGTCACGATTCGTGTTATTACGGGATCAGCAGGCGATTCCCGTGGCGTGGTTGGAGGGCATCCAGCCGATACTGGATGCGGCCCGCTACCTCGAGGCGAAGGCCCTGTAGTTCAACCTGAAGGCCCTCAACGCGAAGGTGCAGCGCCTCGCGCACGTCGGACTGCAGTCCCTCCAACGGGGAGCGAAGCCTCTGCCCGATCTCCTGCTGAATCGCGTCCACCTGCCGCTGCGCCACTCGCAGGCGTGATTGCCACTGGTTGCCCAGCTCAGCCTGAAGCACCCACACCTCGGACTGAAGCAGCCCAAGCTGGCTCTGTACCTCTTCCAGCTGGAGTTGCAGCCTGGCTCCCAGCTCGAGCTGAACCGTTCCCATGTCCGCCTGCAGCCGCTCCAGTGCGGCCTGGGCTTCGGACAGGTGAGCCCAAATCCGTGCCCCAAGGTCCATCTGCGTGGTGTCCAGGTAGCTGGACGGATCCGACACCTGGGCCAGCATGTCCTTAGCCCGCTGCAGGCCTTTCCTGGGGATTCTGCCCTGGCGGATCATCTCCTTGAGCTGGGAGAAGCTCATGACGGTTTCCTTGTACAGGTTCGCCATCTGCTCGTAGAACCGCTCGGGAGGGAGCCTGGTCGGAAGCACGCTGTGGAAGAAATCGAATTTCTCCCAGCCGGCCTTAATCAGGTGCTTGTTGTCCTCATAAAGCTGCGTCCCAGGCAACGGAGTCAGAATGGTGAACTGAAGGAACTGGATCCTCTTCTTCTTGACATACTCTATCAGACCCTCGAAGTCCCGTTCCTCCCAGTCGGGATCGATCAAGAAGGCGCCCCAGATGTCGATCCCATTGGCGTGCATTATGTCTATCGCGCGGTCGTTGACGGCGATCGAGGCATCCTTGCCCTTGTTAAACTGGTCCAGCTCCTCTTCGCGGTAGGCCTCCAGCCCCATCAGGACAGTGGAAAGACCCGCCTTCGCCAGTTTCTCCATACCTTCTGGATCCCGCACCATCGCGTCGGCGCGCCCCTGGATCCAGAACTTCTTGTGAATGTTTCTCTCCTCCATAAGGTCGACGACCTTACGCGTGCGTGGCATGGAAGCCAGGAAGTTGTCGTCGACTATGCAGAAGTAGTCGCAGTCGGCGGGCAATGCCTCCACCTCGGCCACCACACGCTCGGGAGACTTGAATCGCACTTTTCCGCCAAAGAACCGCCACACCGAACAGAACTTGCACTTGTAGGGGCACCCCCGCGTGGTCTCGATGGTGTAGACGTTGTCCCAAAAACGGAAGAAGTAACCGGGACGATAGCTATCCACGAGGTCGCGCCGCGGCCAGGGAACCTGATCCAGGTCCTTGAGGGGTACGGAGGGCGGAGTGTGAACCAGCTGGTCGTTTTCCCGGTAGGCGATGCCGGGAACGTTGGATGGGTCTTCACCGGTTTCGATTGTTTCGACCAGATGCGGGAAAGCGTTCTCAGCCTCCCCGATGACCACGTAGTCCACGTCTGGTGTGTCGAATTCTGCCATGCTCATGGATGCGTGATGTCCGCCGACCACCACTCGCACGCCCGGCAAGGTCGCTTTTGCGGTCCGGCAAATCTCCTGCGCGTGAGGAACTTCCGCCGTGAATCCGGTGGTGCCCACCAGGTCGGGCTGAAACTCGGTCAACGCGCCCACAAGGTCAGGATCGGCCCGCATGTCGAGAATCCGTACCTCGTGCTGCGGCACCGTCCCAGCCACCGTTTCCAGGGCCAGCGGCTCTGGACGAGCCAGCCGTTTGAAGCCGATAGCAGTCTTGTTCGAATCTGGCTGGATCAACAGTATCCGCATGGAACTCTCCTGAAGGCAGATGCCCGGCCGCTTCAGCTTACAGCCTCTTGACAGTCCAGTCAATTGACGGGGTCAACCCAACAGGCCGTGAGCGGCGGCCATTCGTCTTGCCCCCCAACCGCGTTTTCCAGATTGATGTATTAGCGAACCACCAGCACGTCGCAGTAAGCTTGCTCTACCACCCTGGAGGTGGTACTTCCCAGCAGGCTTCCCCATAAGCCCGAGTGGCCGGCGTGGCCGATTACCACCAGATCGAAATTCGCCCTTTGGGAGAACTGCACTATGGACTGAGCGGCATGGCCGACCTCGGTCTCGATGCGGACCCGCACACCATACTCCCCGGCGATCTTCTGGGCCTCTTCCTTGAGATGGGTGAAGTACTCGTCGCGTAGCCCCTCTTCCTCATCCACCTCCCCCACCGCCGGGGCATAGCGCGGAAGATGCTCGTCCACGGAGTAGACGGTGACCTCGGCCCCATTAGCCTTAGCTATGAGCAGAGCCCTGCGGAGCGCTTTCGAGGATCCGCGAGATCCATCGAAGGGAGCCAGGATCTTCTTGTAAGAAAGAGGTGCCGAAACGGAATCCCCGTCCATGCCGTACTAACCTCCATACTAGATTTCTTAACTGCCACTCATCGTTCGCTGGGGTCTCGAAAAAAACGGAGCGACCTATAAGCCTACCTGCGGAGTGAAACCTAGAACAAAAATCGCCACAAAGAAAATCGCGTTCAAGGCAAGGCCCAACGGGACCCCCAGCTTTGCCCACTCACCACTGGTGATGCCCAATTTGCCCGCGGAGATGATGTTCGGAATGTTCCCCGGGATCAACATTCCTCCAGAGATCAGGAGCCCCATCAATGCGGCATTGATCTGTGCCTGAGCCAACGTTGGACCGATCTCGGCGGCTGTCAAGGTCGCGTTGTCGAGGATGGCCGAGACCATATTCAGCCAGAACAGGATCTGCGCAGGCACCTGAATAAAGTACTTATTGATGATGATCTCCATGCCGGCGCCCAACAAGAAGAGGGCCGCCACGAAGGCATACACCTT
>JAJYKO010001021.1 GCA_021788565.1 Chloroflexota bacterium | reverse complement strand
TTTCGGAGAATTCTAGCCGACGGCCTGCTTCAGGTCAGGGTAGTGTTCCAGCAGAGGCTCCGGAAGCGCCTTCGGGATGGGCTGATGGAACTCCAGTCGCATCTGGAGGGCGTTTACTACCGCCTTTGCCCCGTAATGGTTGTTGTAGAATACATAGCTGTCGTTGGTCCGCTCCGCCACATCCTTGACTTCGGCCGCCAGCGAGCGAAGCTCTTCCGGTGAGTACAGGTAGTTGTAGCGCGACTCCCGGTCGCCCCTCCACCACTCCGTGGCGTTGCGCCCGTGGAAACGAAAGTAGCCGAGCCTGGCCGTGAGTGGAATCTCGCCGATGGAGGTTCGGAACTTCGGTTCGTCGATGATGCACCACGCCACCCCGTAGGACTCCAGCAGCCGGAAGGCGTCCTGGCTGTCGGACCAGCTTCGATGCCTGAGCTCCACCGCCAGGGGGTAATCCTCGAAACGGCGAATCAGATCTTCGAGGTAGGTGACCGTCTCTTCGTCATGCTTGAAGCTCGGCGGAAACTGGGCCAGCAAAGCCCCGAGTTTGCCGCTCTCGGCCAGTGGCTCCAGACCGGCGCGGAAGGTATCGAAGTCACCGGCGTCGAGTTCCGCGAGCTTACCCGTTGCCTCTTCGAACATCTTTGGATGGGTGAACTTCTGGTAGAGCTTCGCCGTGAAACGAAAGTCCGGCGCTGTCTTCTTCGCCCAGCTCCGAGCAACGGTCGGGGAGATCGGCCGATAAAAGGAGCTGTTCACTTCTACGGCGTTGAAATACCGAGCGTAGTATTCGAGATGATCGTACTCTTTGCCTCTCGGATAGAAGACGCCTTCCCATCGGCCCTCTCCGGACGGGTAGGACCATCCACTGGTTCCTACGTAGATCATTGCCCCTCCTCAACCTCCGGGTTCGCACCCATCACCCTCGCAAGATAGCAGCCACGGAGAAGGCTAGACAACAAGAAGGCCGCCTTGGGCGGCCTTCTTGTTGTCTTCGTCATCGGGTAACAGGACTAATCTACCCTCTGTGACGCACCCCTAATCTGGTCGAAGCAGCTGCTGCAATACACAGGCCTGTCGTTCCTCGGCACGAACGGCACTGTCGCCTCGGCTCCACACTGCGCGCAAATCACCGTGTGCATCTCGCGGGCCTCGCGACCCGACCGCTCGCGGCGGCGGGCTGCCCGGCAAGCAGGGCATCGCTGGGGCTCATTCATCAGCCCCTTCTCCGCGAAGAACTCCTGCTCTCCAACCGTGAATACGAACTGCTGTCCGCAATCACGGCACTGCAAGGTCTTGTCCGCAAAGCTCACTTGTCCCTGTCCCCCCTTAACTGTTGGGAAAATCTGACCGCAGTTTAGTCCCAGCCAGACGAGCCCGAGAGGAGCCTTTGCCGAGGAACCAGGTCGAAGGTCCGACGGGTTGCGAGTGCTAAACGTGCGCCGCGCGGTACCATAGCAGATCGACACACCATATGCAAGAGCTTTTGCTTTACAACTGTTTCGCCACAATAAATAATTCCCGGACAGCGGAGACTGCGCCACCATCCGGCCCTATTAGTCGGGGACGGCCCCTAACATCATCGTTGTGGTCATGGAAGCGTCGTTCGCGAAATGCCACAACGGCGTCTTCGAAGCGTACCTCATGAGGCATGGCGACGTGCTCTGGGCCGCGAAGTGGCCCCTCAACGGGCCACTCAGGCGCAAAGCCCGCGCTCGCGAAGAAGCACGCGGATGCCGTCACAGCCGGCCGCACCTTCTTCTCCCCTCCCCACGTAACAGGTTCGAAACGCGCGTCTCCAGTTAGAATCGGGCCTCTTACCATTTCACCATTGGCGGCCGCCTCCGCGACTCATGATTCACACTTCACCTTCTGACATCCGTGTCATGATAGGGGATATTTCCCGCCCCATCATTTCAGGATTGAAAGAATTGGCCGATAGCCACCTGTCGGTTGTGCAACCTTTCATATTCTTGTTCTCGCGTCGCGTTTGACACTACCGGGCACGGGAGCTAAGCTTTCTCGAAGAGTTAGGTCCGGTAGGGGCATGGTTCCTCCGCCTCGGGCGCGGTCCTCGGGCCCCTACATCCAGTCACGATCAGCGTGTGAGGGAACTTGCCACTCGGGGCCGGGTACGCGCTGGGCACCTCGCTTGGGTTGGCGCAGAAGCCAGGACGGAGGGAGACTTGGAGCATCAGCGAACTATCCTCGACCACGGACTGAGGGTTGTATCGACCCTCCTTCCCAACGCTATGTCTGCAAGCATCTCCATATTCGTCGCGGCAGGCTCCCGGTACGAGGACGAGCCGCTGGCTGGAGTTTCGCACTTCGTCGAGCACATGCTCTTCAAGGGAACTCACAAGCGCCCTACCCCTAAGGAGATTGCCGAAGCCATAGAGGGCGTCGGCGGAGTGCTGAACGCAGCCACCGATAAGGAGCTCACGGTCTACTGGTGCAAGGTACCGGTGCAGCACTTCGAACTCGCGATGGACGTCCTGTCCGACAACCTCCTCCACTCACGGCTGGACCCGGCCGACGTGGAGAAGGAGCGCGAGGTCATCATCGAAGAGCTGAACATGGTGTACGACAGCCCCGCGGACCTGGCGAACCTGATGATCGACGAGGTGGTATGGCCAGACCAGCCGCTGGGAAGGGATACAGGCGGCACCCGTGAGTCGGTCTCGCACATCTACAGGGATGACATGGTGGCGTACATGGGGGAGCACTACGCGCCCTCCGGCGCGGTGGTAGCAGTGGCCGGCCGCGTAACTCCTCAACAGGTCGAAGATGCCTCGCATCGCTTCTTCGGCGAGTGGAGGCCGGCTCCCACCAAGCCCTGGTTCCCGGCCAGGGACGGGATGGAGGGGCCACGGGTCTCCCTGAAGTCTAAGAAGACC
>JAJYKO010001020.1 GCA_021788565.1 Chloroflexota bacterium | reverse complement strand
GCCGCTGGCTTACGACCGCCTTCTAGCATCGCAGCTAGGAGCGGGCGCAGTGGACCTCCTGGCTCGCGGAGACCACGGAAAGCTGGTGGGGATGATCAAGGGAGAGGTCACTGCCACGCCCCTGGAGGAGGTCTCCGGAAGGCGCAAGCCCGTCGATCTGGCCCTCTACAGCCTGGCAAACATTCTGGCGAGGTAGCTACGGCTCACCTCGCCTTCCCCACAGGACATTCGTAGTAGAGTTGCTCCTCCGGGGCCGCCCCATCCATGGATCCGGGGTGCGGGAACTATTACCTGGCCGCCAGATCGCCTGTCCTGCTGAAGCAAGTCAAGCCTCAGCCGTAAAGTCGTCCCCTTGTGAGAGGACCATCCCGGGATCAGCAGGGCGGCTCGCGAGCCGCCCTGCGCCGCCGGGCCGAAAAGACAAACTCCTTCTAATCGAGTTTCGCGCCGCATCCCCCGCAGAAATGGTTGCCCGCGGGGTTAGCATGCGCGCACACGGGGCAGGCCTTCGTGCCCGCTGAAGCTACAGCAGCGGCAGTTTCGGCGGGCGCTCCCGCCGGCGCCGTGCCGTTGCGCGCCTCCGGACTAGACGTCACGCTCGCGAGGGTCTCAGCCGGTAGCCTTCGGATGCTATCGACCTGCTGTTTCATATCCGTGATTGGCTGAGCAGCCTCTTTGATCGGCTCGGTGATGTCGTCCGCTAAGCCGCTCGTGGCCTTCTTGAACTCCCGAATGCTCTTGCCCAGCCCCCGACTGACTTCGGGCAGTTTCCCAGGGCCCAGCACGATCAAGGCGATAACCAGGATGAGGATCAGATGGGTTGGCTGAAAGAGTCCTTCGAACATGACGCAGCTCCTTTTCTGAAGCGGCGAACAACCTTGGCTGTCGGTGCCCGCTGCTTTTGCGGACGTCTCGGCTTCGCACTGTTTGGGGAAGTCGAAATGATGCTACATAGCCTGAGTCCTGTTGTCAACTTATGGTTTGCTGCGTACACTCCGGTCCGGGATCCATAGCAGGCGAGGGGAAAGTCGCTTCCCCCTCGCCCGGCCACCTGCTACTCGAGTGGCAAGTGCGAACGAACCGTCGCGCTGAGATCCTCTCCTCGCCGTCGCGCTCTCCCCGAAGCAGTGTAATAGATGCCGATCGAGATCAGGATAGCTATCACCGCCTGCGTGCTGGGCTGCAGGATGAAAGGCGTGTTGGGAACCACCAGGACGCTTACCTCGAGGATCACCGCGATCACTATTGCCAGAACGGCCGCGATGAGCGCATCGGGGTGACGGGCGACCTCACGTGCCCACGGAAGGTCCCGAAACGCGTTGCTGACCCTCATATGCAGGACCCCGATCCCGAGCATCCCAAAGACCAGCACCAGGCTCATCGAACGGAGAGCCACACCGATAGTCCAGCCAAAGAAGGTGGCTTCCAGCAGGAAGAAGCTGCCCAGCACAGCCGTCACCAGCAGCGCCACATCCGGAGCCTTGGACCGTGCCGTGTGGAGAAAGGAGCTCGGGAGCATGCCGTCCTGGGCCCAAGCGAAGAGGTAGCGGGAAGAGTCCAACATCTCCGGGGCGACGGTCTTACCCACTATGAGCATCACCAGGAAGTTCACCAGGACCGCGATAGGTCGAGGGGCTACGAGCCCAATCAACCCCGGCGTGGTGGCCAACTCCGAATGCTTGGATGCCACAATAGGCCCCACGCTCCACCACGGCACCGCGTGGAACAGAGCCCAGCTAACCAGACTGAAGAGTACGAGGGCCGTCAGCCACCCCCCAAAGACGCCCCTGGGCATGGTGCGGGTCGCGTCTCGCGCCTCACCACCAAGGGATGTCGCCGCGGTGATCCCGCCGTAGGCGAACATAAACAGCGTAACGACAGAAACAAAGGCACTCACAGTGGGCTGGACGGTGGTAGGCTGAGGCGTCTGCCCTATCACTTTGGTTACTGAAGCCAGGAATGCTGGCTGCGAGGTGCTAAACCCGTAGAAGATGCTGATCGCCGCGGCCACGAGCACTATCCCGAAGATCAGCACGACGAACGCGCCATAGTTGCCGACGCCCGAATAGTGGAGACCGAAGATTAGCCAGATCAAGACTAGCCCGATAATCACGTGCCCGATCGGGGTCACAGCCCAGGCCCCGGACAGTCCAGCGCTTTCCAGAGTCGACGCCAGGAACGAGGCGAAACTGAAGGCGAGGAAGCCCATGGCGGCGACGACGCCGATGAACCAGAGGAAGGCCACCGCGAACCCGACGGGGAGGTTAAGCGATCGGGTGAGCCAGACGTACGTGGAACCGGCCCGCGGGGCCACTTGAGAGAAGCGCATGAACATGACGACCTTCGGCAGCAGGACAACCCCCGCCACCACCATCGCCGCCGGAACCAGCCAAGCTATCGCCGGGTAGGCTCCGAGACTATTCACGAGTACGAAGTTGATACCGCTGCCATACTCCTGCGAGACGGCGGACGCCACAATCGCTAGAACTCCCACCGCCTTCGCCAGGCGCTGCGCGGACACGTCCGGGACTTTCGTTGATGCCACAGAACACCCTCCAATTCTGGACTACCCAGGAACAATTCCTCCGAGCACGACCTCACCACTCGAGGTGATCCGCTGTCTACCAGTTCTTCCTCGGACAGGCAGGGTGCTCGTTCGTCCGCAGCCATCGGCGACTGACGGAAGCTGCCTCTACCGTTACAAGGCAAATACAGCTTCTGCAACCATCAGCAAAGCACGTGCCATATCGCCAGCGACTCGGCATGGCTCAGGAGGGCGGGCAGATGGGGTGACAGTCGGGGGAGGGCGCGTGAGGCTGCGCTCGCTCGCCTCACGTCCCGGCGAGCCGCCACGCCGGTAGGAAACAGGCGGCTCAGCAGGACTTGGCGGTAGCGAGT
>JAJYKO010001019.1 GCA_021788565.1 Chloroflexota bacterium | reverse complement strand
ATCACACGTGCCCTACTGGCTCTTGTTCCTCTGACCTTTCTTCGGGTAGGAGGGCCCGTGAACACCGGCGCCGAGAAAATTACCTCCTCCAATGGAGCGGCATCAACGACCTCGTGCCAAATGGAAACCGCCTCGCGATGGCGTACGAATATGGTGCCGGCCCGTGCCCCCGCCGAGAGCCTCACGATCAACAGGGGACCTGTGGCCGGATGGCCGGGTACGCGCCCCTCAAGAAAGAGAGTGGCTTCCAGCTCCGACCGCCCACCGCCCAGGCGCCCCGCAATCTCGATCCGCGCGGAGGTGATAGCAATCTCCCCGCCGATTGAGCTTCGTAGCACGCCAAGCGGTCTTCTGGGACTGGGAACGGTCATCGCTTCCTCGGGCGCAGTGGCCTCATCGACGCAGTCGCTAGTGCATCGAACCAGCGCTACACAGTCGAACCACAGCTAAACATTGGATTCCTCTTTGGTGTCCCCAATCGGCAGGCTTACCGCCACTTGACGATGCAATCAAAGCGGCAGGAACAGTCAACCACGCCAGGTCTATCTAGCAGCACTACTGTCTCATGGTACTCCTAGCGCCGTTCTAGCGAATGACAGATCGACTACCTACGACATTAATTGTGATAAATCTTTGTTCCACTTTGTCTATACCTATCTCACTTATCTCAGCTCACAAGACCTTATAGACGTGTCCGACTATCTTCCGAGGCGTAGCTACCCCGAATGTCACACGCGGGGCGGCGACCGACACAGACTTCTGACTGTCTTACATCTACAGCACAGATATGACAGCAGCGGTGGTGTGTCGAATCTTATGTCATCCACCGATGGGAGGAGGGGTAATCAGCCAGCTTTTTGGCAGGCTGGAGCTGCTGGACCGCACATGAGAGGGCTGTCTGATGGCAGCGGTGGTCGTTCCACGGAGGGTCCGCCCTGGAAGCACGCGCCTACCTGGTCTCGATGGAAGCCGGCCAGATGCTCTTTTCCCAGAGGGACAACCGGGTTAGAGGTTCTAGAAGAAGACCCGGAGGCGCGATCACACGCCTCTAGATTGACGCTATTAGCCCCACACAACCTCCTTCAATTCTTACGACTCTTCGCTAGTGCACTTCTAACTAGCACTCTTGTAATACGATGCGTCATAGCGTGTAAGGACAAATTTATGAAATTCAGTCAGGATAAGGTGCAGCTGACAAGTCCTTAATGCGCGTGAGCCGAGTGAAAGTGGCTATCATGGCGACTGGGCCTTGTCGGGGCGAACCAATGGAGCGATCCATCTCGACAGCATAGAGAGTTCGGAAAAGAAGAGGCCCCAGACGGCTGCCACCGCTGGGGCCAGAGGCCAGAGGGAGCTTGGCGGCATCCCCTGACGCGCGCATTATAGCACGAGCCGGGAATAGAAA
Organism: Chloroflexota bacterium; assembly: GCA_021788565.1. Next base: position 1,493 of record JAJYKO010001019.1, on the reverse strand, counting down.
CGGCGATGTTGCGCGTTTAGCAGGAGACTACCTCGCGGCTTGCTGCCCCCCCTCTTACCTCAGCTCCGTTCTCTCAAACCCACCTAAGTAGCGGTTGCCAGTCGCGCATCAGTGGGGAGGGGAGACCATTCGGATGATGGTCCCACAGAATGAGCAGGTGCACGATAGTCAGGTAGCGGTGGTCTACGTTAACGCGGTGTTGAAGGGCGTGACGATGGATCTGGCTGGCGATGTCTTGGCCAACCTTGTTGCCCTAATCCCGCCGGACCATCCTGGGAGCACTGATCTCCTCAAGCTGAGGCCAACCTCGGTAATTGTCGGCCCTTACGTGGGAGCGCGGCCGGAGGATCTCGGAGAGAATGCCATCTTCTCTGCCGAGCACGGAGAAGGAGCACTGTCCCTCCTCATCCGGTTGGCCGATGCGATAGTTGTCGTCCGGTGCAGGCGAGTGTTGATCGAGGCGATCACCGAAAGTTGGGTCGAAAGCGTCGTCTGTACTGGCGAGGGAGGCGATCCGATATCGAAGGACGCGGCCTGAGCGACCTCTGTGTCCTCACGAACCGAGCGTCTTTCGATCGCACTATGAAGTGCAGGAGGTGGGCAAACATAACCTACTTGCTTCCCGAAGGTAAGTTTCGTCCGACAGTATGCAGGTACTTCATCTATTCGCGCGTGCGTACAGGATGAAGAGCGCCCGAAGCAATTGAGAGGAGGGGACCTATGGCTGCCCAGTTAGCTCGAGTCTCCGAAATGCTGTACGTCGATCCGTCGCGGTTGGTCTGCAGCATCGGAGTCATGGCGTACAACGAGGAGGGCAACATCGGCCGCCTCCTCGAGGCCCTCCTCGAGCAGCGCACCGACCTCGCCATGATCGATGAGATCATCGTCATCTGCAGCGGATGCACCGACAACACCGAGAGCATCGTAAGGAGCTACTGTGCCCGCGACTCCAGGGTCCGTCTCGTCTCTCAACCGCGGCGCGAAGGTAAGGCATCGGCCGTGAACCTTTTTGTGGATTGCGCCACCTCGAACATCCTTCTCTCCGTCGGCGGCGACACCTTGCCCGAGGGCGACTCAATTGAGCGGCTGGTGGGGCCATTTGTTGATCCCGATGTGGGGATGACAGGTGCCCGTCCTGTACCCGTCAACGACCCGAACACCTTCATGGGCTTCGCCGCCCACCTCTTGTGGGAGATGCATCATCAGGTCGCCCTGCACCAACCGAAGCTGGGAGAAATGACGGCCTATAGGCGGATCTTTCAGCGCATCCCCCGCTACTCGGCCGTGGACGAGGCAAACATGGAGCCGCTCATCAGGGGTCAGGGCTACGAACTCCGCTACGTCCCGGAAGCGATCGTGCACAACCGCGGCCCGGAAACGGTGGATGACTTCCTGAAACAGCGGAGGCGCATATACGCCGGCCATCTCCGCATGCAGCGGGAGCAGGGATACACCGTCTCGACCATGGGCTCTACCCCCATCCTGAGGGCTCT
>JAJYKO010001018.1 GCA_021788565.1 Chloroflexota bacterium | reverse complement strand
GTCGCCATGGCCACAGCCGGCTGGTACAACTGGGTGAAGAGTGGCTCGATCATCGGGACAGGGTATGCGGAGCAGACGAGGGGGACCGACTTCGGCTTCAAGCCCTACATAAGCTTCTTCGGGACCTTCTTCAGCTCTGGTTTTGGGTTCTTCACGTTCAACCCGATCACTATCCTCGGGCTCTTCTCATTGCTGATCCTGGCCATCGGGCGTCGAATGGAGGCCACCGTCTTCGGCGCGATCATCTTGGCGGCCGCGGTGCTCTACAGCGTTTTCGACTACTGGTACGGAGGCTACACGTGGGCTAACCGCTATATGCTGCTGGCCCTGCCATTCGCCATCCTACCGGCCGGGGTGTTGCTCGAACGGCCCTGGCGAACAGCTCTTTCGGTCTTGCTGGTGGGTGGCTCCATCCTGCTGGGAATAGCCATCAATCTGCTGGGCGTGCTCTTCGACTGGAACAACGGCTGGCTCGACCTGTGGGCTCACAATGCAAGTCTTACCCAAATCGAGTTCGATCCCCATTTCTCGACCATCGGCGCACACCTGCGGTTGCTCGGTAATTTCCTCTCGACAGGAACCAAACTGGATCTTTACCTCTATTACAAACTGGGAGTACCCTCGCTGGTGCTGTTCATGGCACTATTCGTCGGTTTCTTCGCGCTGGCAGTTCGAGCCGCCTTGAGGAGTGACCAACTGCTCCAGGCGTCGGGCGAGAAACCTCTGATCCTTTCTGCCGAGGGCCTATCTTGAATATCAATGTACCGGTAGTAGCTCGAGACAAGACCCTTCGTCACCGTTTCGACAGCCGAAAGTGGATCCTGGTGCTGTCGTTACTTGTTGTCGCAGTCTCTGTATTTCTTCGGGCTTACAATCTCCTCATCTTGCCCATATTCACGGACGAAGCGACATACCTGCGCTGGGCTGCCCATATCTTCGATCAACGGACCGCGATGTCGCTGTTCATCCCGGTTGCGGATGATGGAAAGCAGCCCATGTACATTTGGCTGGCTACCGGCGCCATGTTCATGACTTCCAATCCTCTGTTGGCTGGGCGCATAGTGTTGGTAGTCACTGGAGTCCTGAGCGTGATAGGCGTCATTCTCGCCGGCCGCTGGTTGGAGGATCATCTACTGGGGCTGATCGCCGGTTTCCTCTACGCCATAGTCCCTTACGTGCTGTTCTTCGACCGAATGGCCCTGGCCGACGGTATCGTTAGTTCAACCGCCATCTGGTCCTTCGGCCTGGGAGTCTTCCTCGTCACTCGAACCCGAAGTAACCGGAGCGCTCTTCTTTTGGGAGCTGCTATGGGAGCCGTTATTGCTTTCGGCGTTTGGGTCAAGCCAACTGCCCTGTTCGAGCTCCCACTTCCACTCCTGTGCCTTCTGCTGCTTCCGCGGGAAGGTCGACCGCTGCGGCGGCCTATCTGGGGGCTCGTGGTTGCCTATTCCGTCTTCGCGGCGCTGACCTCGTTGCTGATTGTGATTCCCTATGCGGAGAGCCAGCTCAGGTTGCTGGCAACTCACGTCTACTCCCCTGAACAGCTAGTTGGGGGATTGCCCATTCCGGTATGGCTCAATAGCGCTCGCGACTACTGGTTCTGGATAGTCGCCTACCTTCCAGCACCGCTCTACTGGGTAGTCTTGGCGGCATCGGTATGTGGGCTAATCTATCGCAGAAGAGAGGCACTGCTGCTGATCGCGTGCTGGGCAGCGGATTTGGTCCCGTCGGTGTTGCTGGCTCACTATTTTTCGAGCCGGTATGTGCTGCAGAGCGTGTTTCCGTTGCTCATCCTGACTGCTATGTTTGCCAAGGAGGCTGGTCGCCGATTGGTTCGGCTTTGGGAGAACTCCGCGGCTCTCCGTGAGCGCATGCTCGCGGCGGGTATCGGTGCCGTGCTCCTCGCGATAGTCACCGCGCCATCGGTGTCCTTCGACCTTCATCTCCTCACGGATCCCCCATCGGCCGCTTGGCCAGCCGATGACCGCGAACAATATGTGGAGGGGTGGTCGTCGGGATATGGCTTCAGCGAGGCTCTCAATTTCACGCTGCAGCGTGCCAAGGAACTGGGAGGGGTCGTCTTCGTCTTGTCTGACAATTTTCAAGGATTCCCGGACGACGGGCTGGCCCTCTACATCAGAAACATGCCGCTGGTGCGTCACTATGTTGACGGGCGGATAATGTGGGGAGGGAAGGACCTGGCGAATGCGTGGCGTTCTCACGACGTGCCGCTGCTAATTGTTCGCGACGATGGGAGATTCCATCCAGAGAAATTCGAGGAAAACATACCCGAAGCGAAGCGGCTTGCCATATTCTGGAAGCCCGGAAAGGAGACTTCGTTCCGAGTGTATGAAATGGACTTGCGAGATGCCAAGCCGTGACACTGAACGATGCCGATCTCTTGTATCCGCGCTTTTGATGCGGTCTCGTTTTGCCTTCGTTAGGCGGGTAAGCTATAATCGCTGACGGTTTGAAAGCTTTCTCTTGTTCCCATGTTCGCCGGTTCCTCAGGCTGCCTGTTGCTGAAGCGGGAATACGTAGCCTGGGTCGGCGGGGCAGGCGCCAGCAAACCGGCACTCGCGGTTCGGTGGCCGAGCAACAGAAGTGATCTCTGCCCGCGTCTGTAGTCTTGTTTGCAAACAACAGGAGGGTCTCGGTGCCCCAAGTGGATTTTGCATCTTCCCTGGCCACGAAGCTCGCGACTCGCGAGGCCACCGTGGCCGTTATCGGTCTTGGCTTTGCCGGTTTTCCTCAGGCAATAGAGATCGCCAAGAGCGGTCTTAAAGTGATGGGCGTCGACGTGGACGCCCGCAAGGTGAGCCGGATAGCGGCGGGCGAGAGCCTCTCGCCGGATGTTCCGAGCTCGGAATTGCGCGAACTGCAATCTCGTGGCTTGTTCGA
>JAJYKO010001017.1 GCA_021788565.1 Chloroflexota bacterium | reverse complement strand
TCTCCTCGTCGAAGTCAATGATCCCGATGCCGCCCCAATTCTTCACAGGCGAGTCTCCGCTCAGCGCCGACGGAGTCGTAAAGGCGCCTGTCCCGTACTCCGAGAAGCCAGCTACCATCTCCTTCATCGGGCCGGTCTTCATCGCGGAGCTAATTCTCTTGTTCAGCTCGTTCAGCTTTGGCTGGTTCGCCACTGGGATCTTTGCCGTGCCGTGCACGGCGATGGCTTTCAGCTTCTTTGACCCCATAACTGCTCCGGAGCCGCCCCTCCCGGGAGCCCGATGCCCTTCGTTGATGGGGCACGAGAGCAGCGAGAGGTGCTCTCCCGCCGGTCCGATCACCGAGGCGCGCAGGTCAGGCTCGCCGGTCTCCTTGATCAGTGCGTCGAGCGTTTCTTTGCTGTCCTTTCCCCACAGCCCAGCCGCACTCCTGACCTCGGCCTTCCCGTCGTTGATCCACAGGTAGACCGGCTCGCTGGCCACCCCAGTGAAGAATACGGCATCGTAGCCGGCCTTCTTCAACTCCTGTCCGAAGAACCCTCCCGAGTTAGCATCGTTGAAACCGCCGGTCACGGGCGACTTGCATACGACCGTGTAGCGGGACCCAAAAAACGCTCCGGATCCGGTCAGCGGGCCGGTCACAAAGCCCAGCACGTTCTCGGGACCCAGGGGATCCACGCCAGGCTTCATCATGTCGTACAGTACCCGAGCACCCAGGCTTGGACCGCCGATGAAGTCCCTCGCCATCGTCTCGGTAAGCTCCTGCTCCTTGAGGGCCCGGCTGGTCAGGTCCACAAAGAGCATCTTTCCAACATATCCGCCCTTCATCTCACTCCTCCAATTCGGCCTGAAGGTCCGGCTGCCACGAAGGACAGGGCGCCGGACCAACTTTCTTCGTCCCGATCACGCTTTCACTGGGACCATGTCGGCTATCTCAATCTCTCTGACCTTGCCCGCGGGCTTCAGGCTCAGCTCGGTCATCGACAGCTGGACCCGGTCGTAGGTGTAAGGATATTCGGGCGCCCAGTTGCCTGCCCGGAGCGCGTCCCGGTGCACCTGACTCCAGGTATTCGCTGGGCTGTAAGGCTTCGGCCAGAAGTCCGCCTCAGGAGCCGGTTCCGAGATGATCAGGTTGTACTCACTGGTCCCGAGGCCGTTGTAGACGCCAGCGTTGATCTGAGCCCACTGGCTCACTTTGGCCATGCTGGAGCAGTTGGTAAACCGCTCGGTTCCGGGATCGCCGAACCCGAAATCGTCGGCCTTGGAACCTGGCATGCCGGACACGGCCTCGGTTGCTTCCAGACAGGCCATATCTATCGCCACTGGATCCCGCGAGGCGAAGACGCCAACGTTGGGTACCAGTGCCCTGTCATGCCAGTTGCCGCAATCACACCACGGAGAGATGTCCATGGCATAGTTGACGTAGCCGACACGGTCTTTGCCGATGGCGTTGACGTAGCCCGCGCACGCGTCCACCATCGTCGGTGCCCAGATGAACAGTGTTTCCGGTGTGATCTGAAACAGTCCCGTGAAGAGCCCATTGCCGAAGCAGGCAAGGCACTGCTGGCATTTGTCACGGTCGAGGGCGAATACGTTGTTCTCCCAGGAAATGGCGTCAAAGGGGCAGCCGTTCACCAGTCGGTCCATGACTGTAGGAGACGGCCCCTCCGCCAGGGCCGCCGCTGCCTGCTGGTTGATGCCCCAGGCGTTGATGCCGTACTGGGGGTGATTCAAGACGTGGGTGCCAAGCTTGCCGCGTTTGGAGCCGCATCCGATACCTATGTTCTTCATCGAGCCGCCGAAGACACCCATGGGATGCCCTTTGAAATGCGTTACCGCGATCATGGCATCCAGCTCGGTCAGCTTCTTGCCCATGTAAGTGTGCTTTAGGAAGACTCCGTGAGGGACCTCTACCTTGACGTCGTCGAACCCGTACTCGCCGTCGCATATCCAGATCGGGCAACCCATGGTCTCTTCTGTGAACCCGTGGCGCGCGGCGGTTCTCAGGTGGTCGGTGGAAACGCCGCGCGCCGTGTAGTCACCGAATGAGATCGTGTTGCAGTCGACGATGACCGGCTTTGCACCTAGACGCTGGATCTCCTCCACGATGGACCTGACCCAGTGAGGCCGGAGGTTCAGGGCGTTTCCGTACTCGCCCATGTGAATCTTTACGCCAACCGTGTCACCTGGCTTGAAGAGTTCACCGAGCCCGGCGTCGCGGAAGACCTTGACTGCCTTGTTCTTGATGCTTTCCTGTAACGCGTTTGCTCGGTCGTTCATGAAGAAAACGTCGGATGCCATTCGTGCTTGCTCCTTTCACCGCACGCGAAACCAGGATTGCCCCGTCCGCGTGCCTCTTCCTTCTGCTCGAAGCGTCAACTCCGTGGGAGCATCCCATCCTGACCTATCCGGACTTGTACCACCCCCCTCCCGAGGTGCGATCGACCGGCCGTTCCGATCAAGCCAGGGCTTCCTCGACCGCCTGTTCGAACATTTCCAGGAATCGAGGGAACGGTGTTTGCTGGTAGTTGAGTACAGCCTGCGCCTCTGTGGTGTCGTACCAGTCCGAGTAGAGCGGCCTCTCAGGATAGGTTGCCTCTTCGATTGGTATGTCGAGTATCTTGAAGGTCTTCTCGACGTAGTCGCGGCCAAGCATCTGCCAGCTTTTTCCACCCGCAATGTTGAAGACCTTGTTTGTACCAGCTTCCCGCTCTACGGCCGCGATAAGGGCCGCGACAACATCGGTGCGGTTGATGAATTCGCACCTCTGGTCCGGCAGGAACGGCCACTCAGGTGGATCCATGAGCGCCGGCATAACTATGGCTGACACGCGCAGAATGGTGTACGGGACGCCAGAATCCAGCAGGGTCCGCTCTGCCAGGACCTTGCTCTCGCTGTAGGTC
>JAJYKO010001016.1 GCA_021788565.1 Chloroflexota bacterium | reverse complement strand
AGCCCGCAGGTACGAAGTCGGAAAGACACCCGTTCGAGAGGCCCTCGGCATGCTTCAGCAGGAAGGCTTCGTGCAGTCCGTCCCAAGGGTCGGCTACCTGACCTCTCGGCTGACGTTACGAGATGTGGACGAGATCTTCGAACTACGGCTCGTCGCGGAAGGCCTCGCGGCAGAAAAAGCGGCCGTGACCATATCGGATGAGGCGCTACGCCGGCTCGAGCATCTTCAGTCGGAGTTCCACGGCGTCGACCGCGAAGACTACCTGAGCTTCCTGGCGGATAACTTCGAGTTTCATACCGCTATCGCCAGCGCCTCTGGCAACAGGTTGCTGACCAGCGTCGTCGTTGGCCTGCTGGAAAGAGAAAATCGGCTCTTTACACTTCGGCTGGACCTGAGCTCAACCCTGAACGATCTCGTTTGCGCACACCGTGAGATCGTGAGCGCCTTAGCCGAGAGGGATCCGGCCAGATCCAGGAAACACATGGAGGCCGATATCTCCGGCACCTATCGGGTTGTTCTCGAGTCGCTCAGGAAGCATATCGCCGACTGGCATCTGTAACGGTTCGCTTTACGCATAGTCTGGTTGAGCTGATACCTCCCGCTTGTGAGGTGCACCAATGAAGCGCTCGGCAGACATCGTCGTCATCGGTGGTGGAGTCGTCGGTTGCTCCATCGCTTACCAGCTGGCAAAGATGGGCCAGCGCAACGTGGTGATCTTGGAGAAGAACCAGGTCGCCAGCGGGGCCAGCGGCCGGTGCCCGGGCGGGTTCCGGCAGCAGTGGAGCACCAAGGCCGACATCCTCCTCATGTCTGCCAGCATCCGGATGTTCATGCAGCTTCAGGACGAGCTGGAGTACCCTGGGGACCTGGAGATCCGCCAGATCGGTTACCTGTTCCTACTGTATACCGAGGAAGAGATGCAGCAGTTCAGGGAGAACGTGGCGCTGCAGCGAAGCCTCGGCGTACCCACAGACATCATCAGCCCGCGAGACGCTAAGAGCCTGGCGCCGTTCCTTGATATCAGTGGCGTGGTGGGCGGCACGTTCTGCCCTCTCGATGGCAGGGGCAGCCCTCTTATGGTGACGCACGCGTACGCCAGCGCGGCTAGGCGGCTCGGCGTCGAGATCAACACCAGTACCGCTGTCACCGGCCTGATCACCGCTGATGGCAGGATCTCCAAAGTGGTCACCGACAGGGGAACAATAGACGCGCCCGTGGTGGTGGGGGTGGCCGGCGCCCATACCCGTGACATCGCCCGAATGGTTGGCTTAGATTTGCCGATCCGGCCGTCGCGACGCGAGGCCATGGTCACCGAGAGGTTCGACCGGCCTCAGGTCCCCGCGCTGATGTCGGACAACCTCGGCTACTTCCAGACTCCGAACGGCGATATTCTTCCTGATATGAGGCCACCCAACGTGGAGACCTTCGAAACCTCGGGCACTCGGGGCTTCCTCAGCAGAACGGCTGCCGCCTGGACCAAGCTGCTACCCCCGCTCGCCGGGGTAAGGGTGATACGGCACTGGGCCGGGTACTACGACATGACTCCCGACGCCCACCCCATAGTTGGAGCGATCCCTGGCATCGAAGGGCTTTACGTGGCCGCGGGCTTCAGCGGGCACGGCTTCATGATGGCTCCCATCATCGGCAAGGCCATGGCAGAGATGCTGCTCGGCCTGCCGCCCTCAATCGATATCAGCGAGCTACAGTCAGACAGGTTCGCGCGAGGTGGGCACGCGGCCGAGGTGATGGTGTATTAGGACCGCGAGAGGAGGAATCGCCATGAGTGCCGGCAGACGGGTGGCAGCTGGCGTCAAGAGGGGGCTGGAAATCGAGTTCGAAGTGGACGGAGAGCGGATGGTCGCTTATGAAGGCGAAACTGTCGCCGCCGCCCTCATTGCTTCCGGCCGTCGTACCTTCAGGCATACAGCCAAACACGACTCTCCCCGCGGCATATTCTGCGGAATGGGTATCTGCTTCGACTGTCTCATGACCGTCAACGACGTTCCGAACGTGCGAACCTGCATGACGCCGGTGGAGCCTGGCATGAAGGTCCTAACGCAGATGGAATCGCGGTGGACAGGAGGGCACTGATGCTGGAAACCGACGTTGTTGTGGTTGGCGCGGGACCCGCTGGACTGTCCGCCGCCCTTCAAGCATCCCTCGCCGGGGCCAGGGTCATAGTGGTGGACGAGTACGCGCGCCCAGGAGGTCAGTACTTCAAACAGCCCGCGGAGGCCTTCAGGCTGCTGGACCGATCCGCCATGGGCCGTGACTTTCAAGCCGGTATAGACCTGATATCCCAGGTTGAACGAGGCGGAATCGAAGTTCTCGCCGACACCATCGTGTGGGGAGCGTTCGATCCGCATATTTTGGAGATCTATCGAGCGGGGGAATGCCAGCAGATCGCCGCGAGTCGAGTGGTGATTGCCACAGGTGCGTACGATCGTCCGATAGCGTTCCCGGGATGGACCCTGCCAGGGGTGATCACCGCTGGCGCCGCGCAGACGCTGCTCAAAAACCAGTGGGTTATTCCAGGTGACAGGGTGCTTATGGCCGGCACAGGTCCTTTCCAACTTCCAGTGGCGGCTCACCTCGTGAAAGCAGGGGCGACCCTGGTAGCACTTCTTGAAGCCAGCAAGGTCAGTGCTGGTTGGCTGACCCGGGTTCCGGCGGTCTGGAAGCACCTCGGCAAGGTCAGGGAAGCACAGGACTATCTGGGAACCCTGCTGAAGGCCAGAATTGACTTCAGGCCAGGCTGGACCGTCCTGGAAGCCAGAGGCAAGGACGAGGTAGAGCAGGCAGTGATTGTCCAGTTGGACGACGACTGGCATCCAATCCCTGGTACCGAGAAGGTGCTGGATGTGGACACCATCTGCCTCGGCTTTGGATTCATTCCGTCACT
>JAJYKO010001015.1 GCA_021788565.1 Chloroflexota bacterium | reverse complement strand
CATCGGCATCGTCGGCTTCTTCAGCCAGACATGGCCCAACAACTTCATAGTAGCTGTTCTGCCTCTCGTCCTCGAGTCGATCCTGCTCCTCTCCCTCTCGATCCTCGGCACCACTTTCCTGCCAACCGTTGCCAACGGTGTGGTCGTGTTCGGCCTCTACTCCATCGCAACTATGGCCGGGTTTGTGGAACAGCTCGGCTCGCTCCTCAGCAACAACTCGATGATCAACATAGGCATCGTCACGTCGCTGATCATCCCCTCCGACTCCATGGGCAAGCTGACCGCTTCGATCCTCCAGGAGGGAACGAGCTACGCCGAGCGCATGGGGCCATTCGTAGTCAACTCCGCGCCTTCCGGGTGGATGGTGGTGTACGCCATCGTCTACATGGTCGTGGTGCTGTTCGTGGCCCAGCACGTCTTCGCCTCTCGCGATTTGTAACTCCGGCACGTGCTGTGCTGTGCTCCTCCTTCAGACTTTCTGTTGCTATCGGATTCGACCTGGGCATAGAATAGCCGTTGCAGTGCTGCTTACCAGAGTGAATCGTGCGCTAGGGTGCGCGAGGGACGTCGCGGTCGCCTCGGATGATTTGTCTAGTTGAGCCATCAAGTCTCTGAAGGAGCGATGAAAGATGGGCATTGAGACGGAAGCGACGGCTGCCAGCGGTCAGGTGATCTCGGATCTCCTGGTCGAGGAGCGCACATTTGAGCCCCCGGAGCAGTTCGTTCGCCAGGCCACGCTGAAAGATCCTCAGATTCGCGAGAAGGCGGCCGCGGACCCAGAGGCCTTCTGGGCAGGTTTCGCGGAGGAGCTCACCTGGTTCAAGAAGTGGGACAGGGTTCTGGATTGGGATCCGCCTCATGCCCACTGGTTCGTTGGCGGCAAGTTGAACGTTGCCTACAATTGCGTGGACCGGCACGTACTGGACGGCAAGCGGAACAAGGCGGCCATCATCTGGGAGGGCGAGCCCGGCGACCGCAGGGTACTGACCTATTGGGACCTATACCGGCAGGTGAACAAACTTGCCTGCTCCATGAGGAAAATGGGGGTGGGCAAGGGCGACAGGGTCGCCATCTACATGCCGATGATACCCGAGGCCGTCGTTGCCATGCTCGCCTGCGCTCGTATCGGCGCCATCCACTCCGTGGTCTTCGGGGGCTTCTCCGCTGAGTCCCTTAGGGATCGGATCAACGATGCGCAGGCCAAACTGCTCATCACCGCCGATGGTGGCTATCGCCGCGGCGGCTTGATCCCCCTCAAGCACGATGCCGACTATGCTCTCAAGGAATGCCCCTCTGTCCAGAACGTCATCATCGTGCGGCGTGGAGATTTTCCTCTGAGGGTCGTAGAGGGGCGCGATCACTGGTACCACCGACTCATCCAGAACTCTGATGGCAAGTGCCCTTACGAGGAGATGGACTCGGAGGATATCCTCTTCACCCTCTACACCTCCGGTACCACCGGCAAGCCAAAGGGCATCGTGCACACCACAGGTGGGTACATGACCGGCGTCTATGCCACCACGAAGTGGGTCTTCGATCTGAAAGAGGACGACATCTTCTGGTGCACGGCCGACATCGGCTGGGTCACCGGGCACTCCTACATCGTTTATGGCCCGCTCGCTATGGGCGCGACCATCGTGATGTACGAAGGCGCTCCTGATTGGCCGGACCGCGATCGCTACTGGGAGATCATCGAAAACAACGCGGTGTCGGTACTTTACACCGCTCCCACCGCTATTCGGTCCTTTATGCGCTGGGGCGAGCAGTATCCTCAAGCCCATGACCTTTCCAGTCTGCGTCTCCTGGGCAGCGTCGGCGAGCCGATCAATCCGGAAGCCTGGATGTGGTACTACAAGAACATCGGCAAGGAGCGGTGCCCTGTCGTGGATACCTGGTGGCAGACCGAGACCGGCATGATCATGTCTACGACGTTGCCTGGGATCGACGCGATGAAGCCAGGCTTCTCGGGGAAGCCTTTCCCGGGGGTTGAGGCCAGGGTGGTTGACGAGCAGGGCCGCGAGGTCACGAGCGGGGGCGGCTATATCGCGGTCACCAAGCCGTGGCCGGCGATGATGAAGACCATCTGGGGAGACGACGAACGGTACAGGCAGACCTACTGGTCGCGGTGGCCTGACGTCTACTTCCCGGCCGACGGCGCCAAGTACGACAAGGACAAGTACATACTGTTCCTTGGGCGTGTGGACGACGTGCTGAACGTGGCGGGGCATCGCATCGGAACGATGGAGGTGGAGAGTGCGTTGGTCGACCATCCAAAAGTGGCCGAGGCTGCCGTGGTTGGCATAACTCATCCCCTCAAAGGGCAGGCCATCGCCGCCTTCGTTACTCCCAAAGAAGGCGTGGTCGTGGATCAGGACCTGATCGACGATTTGAAAGAGCATGTGGTCACCAAGATCGGGGCGATAGCCAGACCCGAGACGATCATCATCTCCGCCGAGCTGCCAAAGACCAGAAGCGGGAAGATCATGAGGAGGCTTCTGCGAGACGTGGCCGAGGGCCGCGTGCTTGGCGACACGACGACGCTCACGGACCCCTCTGTGGTAGCAAACCTGAAGGCGCAGTACGAGGGGACCGAGTCATAGGAGGGCACCAGCCGGAGGAGACCGAACACTATAGGGAGGGCGAGCCTCCTGGCGAGCCGCCTCGTTGCGCACGGCAATCGTCGCCCCGAAGATTGGTCAATGACCTCGCGCCAACCGGCTCCGTCGGGCGAGGGTGTGGGAATCGGTGGACATCACAGGGGTTATCGTGTGCACCCAAACCGGGCGGTTCGGCGGGAGCCTCGCCCTCCCTGCTTGCTATCCGCCTGCGGTGAGAGCCGTCAGGCCGTATAATGTGGGAAGCATCTAAACCGTATCTTGTTCCCTCGCCGACGAGGGCTCCA
>JAJYKO010000041.1 GCA_021788565.1 Chloroflexota bacterium | reverse complement strand
CCATAATAGCCGACAACGCTCAGGCGATCCTGACCTGCCAAGTGCTGAAGTAAGAGCAAGTTTCGAGAATAGGAGAGTTCAAGGTGAGTGAAATCGAGCGACTACGCATAGATGTTCAGGGCATGACCTGCCGCCACTGCGAGATGTCCGTGGCCGAAGCTTTGCAGGAGGCCGGGGCAAAGGTCCTGAAGGTGGACCACATGGCGGGCGAGGCGCTGGTCGAGGTGCCGGCGGGGACCGACGCCGGCCCTCTCACCCGAGCGGTGGCGGCGGCGGGATATCAGCCTGGTGCGGTGGAAGTCCTCCCGCGGATTACGGCCGGACAGGTAGCGGCCTCGGGTACCGGCTGCGACCTGGCGATCGTCGGCTCTGGCAGCGCAGCCTTCGCCGCCGCGATCAAGGCTCGGGAGGCCGGCGCCTCGGTCGTGATGATCGAGCGGGGAACCATCGGGGGAACCTGTGTCAACGTCGGCTGCGTGCCCAGCAAGACCCAGCTGAGAGCCGGGGAGCTTTTCTACCAGGCGGGCCACCAGCCCTTCACCGGCGTCGGGACGGCTGCCGGCACTGTGGATATGGCGGCGCTGGTGGAACAGAAGGACGAACTGGTGGGCCGCCTGCGCCGAGAGAAGTACGAGGATCTGATCGGGGAGTACGGCTGGGAGTTGATCAGGGGCGAGGCGGCCTTCTTGGACCAGGGGCGGCTCGAGGTGGCCGGCAGAACGGTGAGCGCCCGGAACTTCCTCATCGCCACCGGCGCCTCCCCAGCCATCCCGTCAATCCCGGGTCTTGCGGAGGCAGGATATCTGACCAGCACGACGGCCCTGGATCTCAGAGAGTTACCCAAGAGCCTCGCCGTCATCGGCTCGGGCTACGTCGCCCTGGAGATGGGACAGCTCTTCCACCACCTGGGGAGCCGCGTGACCCTCATGCAGCGCAGCACCCGTATCCTCAAGAAGTACGAGCCTGAGGTCTCCGACGCCGTCTTCGAGACCATGACCGGACAGGGGATAAGCTTCGTCACCGGGGCAGAATACCGGCGGGTCGAGCGCACGAACGATGGGTACCGCGTCACGCTCGACGTCGACGGCGAGAAGCGAGTGGTCGAGGCTGAGCAACTCCTCGTGGCGGTGGGACGACAGCCCAACACGGGCGCGCTGCGCCTGGACCGGGCTGGCGTGGCCGTTGGCGAGCGTGGAGAGGTGTTGGTGGACGAGCAGCTGAGGACCAGCAACCGGAGGGTTTTCGCCGCGGGCGACGTGACTCTAGGCCCGCAGTTCGTCTACGTGGCCGCCTACGAGGGCTCGCTCGTCGCCGAAAACGCCCTCGGAGGAGCGCGGGCGGTCGATCTCTCTACCGTTCCAGGGGTGATCTTCACGACCCCCTCGGTGGCGACGGTGGGACTCACCGAGGCCGCGGCGCGGGCATCGGGGTTTGACGTGAAGACCTCGGTCCTACCGGCCAACGCCGTTCCACGGGCGCTTGCGAACCGGGCAACGGAGGGTGTGTTCAAGCTGGTGGCGGACGCTAGGACAGACCGGGTGCTGGGCGCGCATGTGGTGGCCGAGAACGCCGGGGAGGTGATCTACGCGGCGACCCTCGCGGTGAAGTTCCACCTCACGGTGTCCGACCTCACTTCGACCTTTGCCCCGTATCTGACCATGGCTGAGGGACTCAAGCTTGCTGCCCAGACCTTCGGGCGAGATGTATCCAAGCTGTCGTGCTGCGCGGCCTAAAGGGGACGGCCTTGAGTAAGGCATCCTCGATCGGGCAGGAGCTCCAAAGCCGCCACAGCTTACAGATGGACCTGAGGTGAGATGCGCTCCTCTGCTGAGGTTTGGGAAACGATTGCAAAACAGCGCCTACATAGATACACTCGGTTCGTAAGTTGAACGTGGCACTCCGGCTGGAGGGCCGCAACTCGTGGAAAGGGGGTGAGGGTAATGACTGATTGGCTGCGTCTCAGCCAGACCTGAACCTGAGCCCGTAGTGGATCGATGCAGGTTCTGCATCAGTCGTCTGCTCAAAGAGCGTCCCTTGCCCCGGGAGTGCGACATCCTCCGGGAGGGCTGTGATTTACTGTCCTGACTCCTTCCAGGACTTAGAAGGTGTTGGCCGGACGCTCTTGGGTGTCCGGCCAAATTTATGTCTAAAGACAGTCGCGGAAGGAAGCACAGGAGAGATGACCACAGACAACAGGCAGATGTGGGCCAACCTCAGTATCGACTTCGATCAGCATGGGATCCCATCCACACTCTACGGACAGAAGGTGAAGCGATATGGAACAACGACCATCTCCCGATACGGTGCTAGTTCTGGACTCCGCCACTCTTGGCCGGGGCGACGACGAGCTTGGCGCGCAGCTGATGGTGAACTTCTTACGCACGATCGCCTTTAGGGACGACGTTCCCGGGACGGTGGTCTGCTACAACAGCGGCGTGAAGTTGGCCGACCAGGGCTCCTCCGCGGTGCCGATGCTGGAGGTGCTCTCCCAGAAGGGGTCCGAGATAGTCCTGTGCGGCACCTGTGTCAACTACTTCGGGCTCCAGGACAGGCTGGCTATCGGCCGCGTTGGCGATATGCAGGCCATCGTGGAGGCCCTGTCGAGAGCGGGCAAGGTGCATTACACGTAGGGGATAGAGGATAGCGGGTATGGCCCTGGCTCGTTTGAAGGTGGGGCGCTCTGGTCCGGTCCCCCAGTCTCAAATGGAAGATGGTGAGCTTTTGTCGAGTTTCATGGCGGACCTTAAGATGTATCGGGACTTCTTTGCGGGCTGGTGGAAGTACCGGAAGAGAATGAAGCGTGACGACGTGTGGATCCAGAAGTACGCCCGGGCCAAAGGGCTGCGGGTGAACCCCCACGCGATGTTTTACACCAACCTGAAGATCTGGATAGAGGAGAGCCGCGACCTGTACGGCAGGCAGCAGTGCCCCTGCTTCGAGCCATCGGGTGAGGAGGGTCTGGACAGGAAGCTGCTCTGCCCGTGCTCCTTCGCGCTGGCCGACGTCGAGGCAAAGGGAGTCTGCCACTGTGTGCTGTTCGGAAGAGGCGGACTGACCGACGCCGAGTTCGCCGCCGCCGAGAAGGAGCTGCAGCGGGAGTACCGGCCCGGGCTGAAGCTTGTCGGAAACCGCCTGGACACCCGCGGGCAGCCCCTGGATCCGCGCCGGGGCCTACCGGTGCCCGACGCCACCCATCAGGTCAAGCAAGCCCTGAACGCGGTATCGGGCGATCTCCTGATAGTGGTGGATCGGGAGGCATCGGTCGACAACCTCGGGAAAGTGGCGGCTTCCCGAGGGTTCGGCTTTGACCGTCGAGAGGCCAGTTCAGGAGCCTATGAAGTCACCCTGAAGCGTTCCTGAGTGAGCGCGGAGCCGGATTGGGAGCCGGCTCGTGAGCCCCGTGCGGGCGCAAGCGTCGGATCGGACCAGAGCAGAAAGACCCGGCAACCTCTATCCAGTGGGCAGGTCGCCGGGTCTCTTTTTTTCCCCCATAGCCTCCGAACGAACGGCAGACCGGCACCCTGACCTCGCAGCCCTTGCAGGAGTAGCGGTCTCCCAGACAGTTGCGGACGTTCGGATGCCGGAGATCAGAAGGTTCATTCCCCGGCTGGGGTTTACCTCGATGGCTACCATGTCCACCATGTCGAGATACAGGCGGCCGAATCAGTGGAATATAGAGAAGGTAGCCCCACCGGTTCGGACTCGAGTGTGAACTGGCCAAGATGGACGCCATGCTACACGACGGCCAGTTCTACTTGCTGACAGACCGGACGCTCCGTGCGTAGCGACACCACGTTTGCCCGCGGGCCCCAGTGACACGGAGTGGCGGGCCAGACGTATCACTCACTTGTAGCCTCGCAAGGAGTTGTGAACCGTGAGCCAGGCCAGCAGTTCGGAAAGGCTGCCGGTAGCTAAAGCGATCGAGGTGTCCGCCGCGCCGTAGTAGAGCCGGATTTCGTCGCCCACCAGCGTCCAGCCGCAGGGAAATACCACCTTATCCACGTCGCCGAATAACTCATAAGCGGCCTCAGGTGCGAACACCCACTCGTCGGATCTGCTTGTAACCTGGCGCGGGTGTTCGAGGTCCAGCATGGCGAGCCCGACGCGGTATATGGAACCCGCAGGGGTGGACTTCACGCCGTGGTAGAGGACCAGCCACCCCTCCTCCGTCCGCAAAGGAGGAGTCGACAGCCCCACTTTGTCAGCATCCCACCATGCTCCCCTTCGAGCCGGCAGGAGAATCTGGTGATCTCCCCAGTGTTTCAAGTCCGGGGAAAAGGAGATCCAGATATGAGCTCCTGTGTTGGGGAGGGTCGACACTGGCCGGTGTATCATTGCCCAGCGGCCGTCGAATCGCACTGGGAAGAGAGCGGCGTCTTTGTCTTCTGGCGGCATGACGGACCCGTGCCGCTCGAAGCTGCGGAAGTCGTGTGTAGTGGCGAGGGATACTAGAGGCCCAGCCGTGGAGTAGGCCGTATAGGTGATCGCCCACAGATCTGCCTCTTCCAGATAAGTGATCCGCGGGTCTTCTATCCCCCATTCCTCCTCGGGGTGGGTTGACGGGCTGGGAAGGATGGTAGGTCCCGCATCGATGCGCCAGTTTTCGAAACCGTCATGGCTCCGGGCCGCAGTCAGGTGGGATATTCCGCGTCGATCCTCAACTCGCAGCAGCAGCAAAGTCTCGCCGTCCACCAAGGCTGCTCCCGCATTGAAAACCGTGTTTGCCGGATATGGTAGGTCCTTGGCGATAATAATGGGGTTGTTGCGATGACGGTGGAACAGTTCCACGAAATGGGGATTCTCCATAGGCATACCTCCAGATTTGGTGCCATCCGCGAGCAAGCCGACAATGCCTTTCAAGCTACGTCCGTAACTCCAACCCCTTCCGGCACGATTCTCGATGTCACCTTGGCTGGCGTCGAGTAATTGTGGATATGCATCTGCATCAAGGAAAGAAGCCAGGCCAAGGTAGCCTCGGCGCCCTGGTTGCGATTAACACCCGTAGCTGACAGGCCGTCGCAGCAGCCGCCGGACTGGTGATCATACAGCGAAGTATCCAAGTCATTTCGGCCAAGGAACCATTCCAGGCACTGGCGTGCCCTGAGGGTCCACCTCTCGCTTTTGGTAACGTTGAAGGCCTCGGTGCAGGCTTCGAGAAGGCTCTGCGCCTCAAGGGGCTGCTGGTCGAACCTGGCCTTCTCACCGCCTCGCCGGAACCACCCACGGTTACCAACGGGAACCAGATGGCCACTCGGGTCGGTCTGGGTATCCAATAGCCATTCCAAGGACCGCAGTCCGGCCTCTATCATGTCGTCGCGTTGCATGGAAAGCCCGGAAACAAGCAGCGCTTGAGCGACCTTGCCATTGTCATAGGTGACTACATCTTCGATCCAAGGCCAATTGTCCGTGGCATTTTTCTGGTACAGGTCGAAGAGTCTGGTTGCGAGTTTTTCGCGAGCTCGCCTCATTTCGCTGTCGCCGCTAAAGCGTCTCAAATAGACGTGGAGAGCCACCAGGCCGAAAGCCCAAGCCCTTGGGCTCTCCATGGTGGTCAGTGTCGATATGGCGCGCCCGAAAATCTCCATGGCCATGTCGCCGAGATCCTTTGACCTGGATAGCCCGATCGTCATGCCCAGCGCCCAGGTTCCGCGCCCGTGGCTGTCCTCGGAACCCCTCTCCTCCTGCCATCGCCGGTCATAGCCTAAAAAGTTCCGGAAGCAACCGTTCGCCTCGTTAAAGGCGTGGTGAAGAAAACTGAGATAGCGGTAGTCGACGCCTCGTAGTTCGCTTCCCTCAGGAAGGAACTTCTGTGCCATCAACACGAGGATCAGGGCGCGAGCATTGTCATCGGTGCAGTAGCCGTGAGTGCGGTCGGGCACTAGATACTTGGCGTGTTGCAGAATACCGACGTCGTCCGTGAGCCGCAAGAGGTGGTCGAACTTGGGAAGCGGCATTTCCTGGACGGCAGATTGGAGAGATCTTGCCTGGAATGGAATCCTGGGGTGGCGCGCCTGCTCCTCCGTAACTTCGGAGAACAGGTCCAGGTAGCGTCGAGCGACCTCTTTCCAGACCATCTGGCGGCCGAAGGCGTAGGCGCGCTTTCGAATGGCATGCCGCTCGGTCTCGTTGGAGAGCAGATCGATCACTTGATCTGCCAGAGCCTCTGGATCGCGGAAAGCGACCAGCCGCCCCCTCCCTTCCTGCAGCATCTCCTCCGCGTACCAGTAGGGCGTGGAGACGCAGGCCTTGCCTGCTCCAATGGCATAGGCGAGGGTGCCTGAGACTACCTGCTCCCTGTTCAGGTAGGGTGTTACGTAGATGTCAGCCGCCCCCAGGAACTCGCACAGTTCCTCCAAGTCGACGAACCTGTCGTAAAAGAAGACGTGCTTCTCCACCCCGAGATCCCTGGCTCGGCGCTGGAGGGATAACCTGTAGGCCTCACCAGACTCACGCAACACGTTTGGATGAGTTGCTCCTAGGATTATATAGGCCGTCTCCGGGTGCTTCCGCACCACCCTGGGCAGAGCGTCGATCATGGACTCCACCCCTTTGCCCGGGGAGAGCAATCCAAAGGTCAGCACCACCTTGCGGCCCTCCACCCCGAACTGGTCCTTGTAGTAGTTGGGATCGATGAAAGGCAAATCGGGAATGCCGTGATGGATCAGGACGATCTTCTTATCACGTACGCGGTAAGACTCGAGGAGGATCTCTCGTGCTCTCTGGCTCATCACGACCAGCCTGTCCGAGATCTCTCCTATCTCTTCGATAATGGCCCGCTGCTCGGGGAGCGGCTCGGTTAACACGGTGTGCAGGGTGGTGACCACCGGCATCCGCAGGTCGCGCAACAACGAAAGGACGTGCTTGCCGTGGTCTCCACCAAATATACCGAACTCGTGTTGGAGACACACCACGTCAACTCGGTGAACGTTGAGAAAATCGGCGGCGAGCTGGTAGTGGCGCAGTCGCTTGTCGCTCACCTCGAAGCGAACCCTGGGAGGATAGTCGTACCCCTCGGGGACGTCGTTCATCGCCACGGCGTAGCAGCTAGATCCGGGAGATGCTACGGAAATTCCCTCCACCAGGTCGGAGGTAAAGGTGGCGATGCCACACTGTCTGGGTATGTAGTTCCCAATCACCGCGATGTTTCCCCGTGCGTACGGGGTAGATCCAAATTGGCTCACTGGGCGACCTCCTCGCCATTGAGCGAATGCATGGCCAGGCTGTCCGCACCAGAACGCGACACCTCACCACCGATTGTACAAGCACGCTGGGCGAGGACAGACAGGCCAGATCGGTCATTCTTGAGGCGATCCTGCTGGCCAATGTTCGGGACAGCCCCGGCCTTCTCGGCATGTTTGGCGCACAGCAGAGGGTAGATTCCCTAGTGCCTGACTATCGCTGCTAAGTATATCGCCGCACAGCGTGCGCAGTGAATAGGCATAGCGTAAGAAATATGTAGGTGTCATCGCGCGTGATACTGAGTGACAAACGGCTGGATATCTCGCGCCACCGGCCTATCCGGGTGTCAGTAGAAGCGCGGGCTGGTGGTGCACGCAATTCGCGCTCGACTGCCTGCCATGAAACTCGAACGTACACAGGACGGCACGCACGGTCTTTACATTCTTCGTATTCAGTTCTTACGCCATTCCTATAATCGATTGATAATGTCGTCTGCGGCAAAACTCAGAACCGGCCAACCAAGTTCATTTCCTATCAGGAGGGTGGGCCGCAACCATTTTATGGAGGTGACTGGGTGGTTACGGCAACGGAACAGCCAACTCTGTCGAGAGACGAGTTGCGGAAGTACCTGGGAAGACCCGTGTGGCCGCTCTCTCTGAACTTCGTCATCAACATCGCGAAGCGCAGAGGAGCTCCCATCCACGTCTTGGACGTGTTGAGCCGTCTGCCAAAGCGATGGTACAAGTCCGAGCGTGACCTCTGGAACGAGTTCCAATCTCTCTTCGACCTCGTGCCTCACGGGTAGCCGGATCGGGGCGATCCAACTGACGTACAGAAGTTGGAAGTCTGGAGCGAACCGGGGGCGCTGGAATGATGCCCCCGAATCTGTCAGACGCGAAGGCGAGCCGTTTTCTTCGCGAATCTTGCGGGCGGCGACGGAGGGAGCCTCACACATGGATCTCGGGGCGGCGAACGTAGCCTCATCGACAGCTTCCGCGAACTCCCGCTGCGACCGTTCCAGTCCGGGTTTCGTCTGGTCTCATGACCTGGGCAGGAACGAACGGAGGTTCGTCAAGGGCGGCATTTCGGAGCACTCTCGAAGGTTGGAGTTCGGTTCTGGACAATGCAATGCTCGATTGCCGGCGATAAGTGACTCCTGATATGCGTGGCGAGAATGATAACTGGCTGCGGAATTCTGGGAAGAGGATGCAAACCGAACCTCACGAGCCGAGGGATTACCCAATGGCCGAGTTGACGGAGATGCAGTGGTGGGTCGCGGATCGGGAGGCCGGTCAGGAACGATGGGAGGAAGAGCAGGCGCAGATACCAGGGCTGACCAAGGAGTCCTCCACGCTCCACAACGACGACATCGAGGCCAACGGCCCGCAGCAGCCGGCCGTGGAGCGAGAGCGAAAACTGGCCGAGGAGGTGGCGCGCCGAACAGAGGAATGGGACGTCCTCTTCGCCTCCATCGCCGACGCGTTGGTGCTCTACGATGTGAATGGCAGGATCACTCGGATGAACCCCACAGCCGAAAGTCTCCTTGGCTTCTCGCCAGCCAGCCACGCACGGTCTCTTGAAGAGCAGCTTGCCCTGCTGACTCCAGAGACTCCTGAGGGCAAGCGCCTGGCTCCGGGGGAGGATCCGGTCTCGCGTGCACTGCGTGGCGAGACGGTGCGCAGTCTGGTCCTGGTTCTCCACCCACCCGACGGCGGGACCGTGTGGGTTTCCACCACCGCGGGGCCGATACGTACCGGTGATCGGCAGTTGGGAGCCGTGGTCACCTTCGCAGACATCACTCGGCTGCACCAGCTACTGGAGCAACAGGAGGATATCCTACGCACCATCGCGCATGACCTTCGAAACCCCCTGGCGGTCATTCAGGCTCTGGGCCAATACCTGCTACAGGTGGCATCACGAGATAGTGAGCAGGGCACAGTCTCGAGAGGCGCAGAGACAATAGTTGCCAACGCCAAGCGAATGAACGTGATGATTCAGGACCTGGTGGAGGCCATCCGCTTCGAGAGCAACCAATTGAGGCTTGAGAGGCAGTCGGTGGACCTGGGGATTTTGGTCTCCCGTCTGCTGGAAACAGCTGCGAACGTGATGGCTGTGGGACGCGTGAGGGTGAAGATCCCCGAGGGGGTGCGGGTGAAGGCCGACCCGTATCACTTGGAGCGAATACTCACCAACCTACTCAGCAACGCCCTGAAGTATTCCGAGGCTGGCACCGAGGTGGTGGTGGACGCGAGGAGGAAGGATGGTTATCTGCGGGTTTCGGTAGCCGACCATGGCATTGGCATAGATCCGCAGGACCTACCCCATCTCTTCGAGCGGTTCTATAGAACCAGGGGGGCCAGAAAATCCGAGGGGCTGGGACTGGGCCTGTACATCACCCGGATGCTGGTGGAGGCCCATGGAGGAAAAATCTGGGCGGAGAGCCAGCCCGGGAAGGGAAGCACCTTCAGCTTCACATTGCCCCTGGCCCGATGATTCCGGCCAGCCGTCCTGTGGGGTATGAACCCCCGACGACCAACTGTGCTATCGGTTTCCGTCAGGCTTTGAGAACTGCCTTCTTGCCGATTTTCCGAAGGCTTCGCCATCCTCGATTTCCAGTCCGCGACAGTTCTCCAACTCACGGAGCGACCCAGCCGGTCCAGCCACCTTGGACTCATCATGGCCCCAGATAGATAAGCCTCCTCGTGGGAGGGCTTCTCCCACGAGGAGACTCATCCCAACGGAGCGGAGCGTCGGCGACTTGCGACGTTGCTAGCCTCGGACGACCTCGCTCCTCTCGGCGAGCAGGACCCACCCCGCAGCGATCACCGACAGAACACCGATGATCCACGCGCTCCACGCCATTTGGGTGAGATTGGTGAAAGTCAGAGCCCACGGAGATATGAACAGCAAG
The DNA here is from genome assembly GCA_021788565.1 of Chloroflexota bacterium. The sequence continues at coordinate 4,319 of JAJYKO010000041.1, read as the reverse complement.
ACTCCCAGGATGACTTGTACCCACTCAACGCCCGTGTTCTCTGGATTGGACAGCAGGTAAAGCCCTACCGCGAGCAGGAGCACGCCAACGACCCAGGCCGTGTACGCTGCGGCCTGCACCGAAGTGGCCCCGAAGGTGAAAGGCGTGATAAAGAGAACCACGCCAAGCACTACATTCACCCAATCTTGCCATCGATGCCAAGGTGCCATCGTCAGAACTCCTTTCGATTAGCCCGGCAAACCCAACATCTTTTGTGGCTGCCACAGAGCACCGCACTCCGTGATTCACCTTCCATTGAAAGTCGACAGCCGGGCAGGCTTCTCCCATTAGGAGGGTCACCCGAGAGGATCGGGATCTCTCTATTTGCCGCTCCTGATTTTGATGCGTTTCGCCTTGAATGCCGGCGTCTTCGGCAGCACGAGCCGGAGCATGCCATGCTCGAAGGTGGCGTTCACCTGGTCGGCGTTTACTTCCGCGGGCAGCGTCAGCGTCCGGATGAACTCCCCGCTGCCAAGTTCCCGAACCAGATAATCACGCCCCTCCTTGCCGTCGGCCTCGGACACCTTGCCCTTGATCGTGAGCATATTGCCCTGAAGGGAGATATCCACGTCTCCAGGCCTTACGCCGGGCAGGGCAGCTTCTAAGACGTAGTTGTCTCCTTCCTCATATAGGTCCATGGCAAAGCCTGAACCGAGGCCCGTCCACCCGTCAAAGAGGCGGAAGGGGCGGAAGAAGCTATCGTCGAACAGCCTGTCCACGACGTCTCGCATGGTAGAGATCTCGCGTGCCGGATTCCAGCGAGTAAGCGCAGTACTAGCCATTTCACGTTACCTCCTTCTTCATTGGTCATCCATGAATCTCGCCAGGATTGGACGTCACACTACACGGTTCTACCAATCCAGGCCGCCTGCTCAACAGGCATCGTGTTTGTATGGGTAAGAAGTTCAATCCGATCCTCGGGTCACTGGAGAGCAAGCCCACAAGCAAGGGCGATGGAGAACACAACAATAGCCAATGCGAATGAATGGCCACCGCTAATACCGCGGGCTGCCTCCAACATCGCTCACCACCTCCTCGTCCCGGTCCAAGTGCCTTCCCAGATTGTACTTCCGAAGGTGGATATCCCACGCCAGAACGATTCTTAAGTACCATATGTTGCTGCATCTGTCAATACTCTTGAGTGCTTTCTTATCAACTTCTAACAGTGAAGTTACCTGCAGTGTGCCCCCACCTATGGCAGCTGACGCGCGGTGAGATGCCTTGCTGCATCTCGAACATTGCTTGCTTCGCGGTTCGCCGCGCCGGTCGATGGCGAACTGAGTCTTCCCGCAGTGAAAGCCGCGCCCCTGCCGGCCCCCGGCTCACACTTGGGGGGGTTGCTCCGGAAGACTCACCCCTACTACGATGATGAAAACATACAATGTCGGGCTTCATGAGTCGAACGGAGCGCAGGGCCACCCCCGTGGTCTGGAGCGACGTGAACCACCGTGACACTGCGACGCGAAGCGCGCTGCCCTACAGTACCGGCCTCGCTCAGAACAGCGGCAGTTGGGTCATGGCGGCGTCGGAGTCCCAGAAGAGGCTGCGGCGGTCGCGAAGCGCCACCGAGATGCTGAGATTGGTCAGCCCGTCGCGCCGCAGTTGATCCTGCACGGAAGTGAGGGCCAGGCGCGGGGAGTTGTTGGTGTGGCTGAGGTGCGCCAGCCAGAAGTGGTGCTGGCGCCCGTTGGCCATTCCCAGGATGGCGCGGCCGGCATCCTCATTGGAGAGGTGGCCCCGCTCGCTAAGGATGCGGGTCTTCAGGTAGGCGGGGTACGGACCTCTCACCAGCATGTCGACGTCGTGGTTGGCCTCCAGTATCACCAGGTCGGCCTGCCTGGCTAGCTCCACCACCTCTTCGGTGGCGAATCCCATGTCGGTCGCCATGAGAGCGGCGGCCGCGCCCGACCTCACGAAGAAGCCGGCCGGCTCCCGGGCGTCGTGCGGCAAGGCGAAGGCATCCACCGTAAGGCAGCCGACGCGGAGCGAGGAGCCAGAGGCAAGCGCCACATGGTCCACGGATCGGGAGTCGAGCCCGCCCCCGGCCTTCCAGGTTCCAGCGGTACACACGACGGGCACTCGCAGGCGGCGGCCGAGGGCCAGGGCGGAGGCCCAGTGGTCCGTGTGCTCGTGGCTCACCAGGATGGCCGATAGCTGCGCGGGGGAGACACCGAGCTGCAACAGCTCGAACTCGATCCGCCTGATCCCGAGGCCGGCCTCCATAAGAAGCAGTGTATTGCCCTCGCGAACCAGGTAGCAGTTGCCCGAGCTACCGCTGCTGATAGACCAGACCTGCATCCCGTCCTGCCTCGTTCCCCAAGATCCCCCGTCGTCATCGCGAAACTCGCCTTCACGCGTTCACCCTGTAGGGGCCGGCGGCCCTGCCGGCCCGCCCATCGTGGGATGCGGCCCTCTCGCCCCGAAGCACCGCCCTCTCCCACACCCCGGCGGGCGGGTACGGCGCCCCGCCCCTACATCCATCGGATAGGTTCGCGCGGGCGGACTTCGCATCAAAGGACTGGCATGTTACTTGCCGACCATGGTAAGAAGAAGTAGCATTCTCAACAACCTCTAGCCTGCCACGGTTCGGGCAGGCGACGAGCAGGAGCCCGCCCTTGATCGAGGCCATTCAGTTCTGGAACGAGCCGAACAACCTCTCGCACTGGGATTATACCCTGGATCCGGAGTGGACCACCTTCTCGCAGATGGTCCTTTACGCCGCCAGGGAAGTCAAGAACGAGGCCCCGGGCGTCACGCGCGTGCTCGGGGGCCTTTCGCCCCTCGACCCCGACTTCGCGGAGCGGATGTGCCGCTTCGGGGTAGCTGATGCCGTGGATATCATTGCGTTGCACGGCTTTCCGCTCGACTGGAACCTCTGGCAGATCGAGGAGTGGCCGGCGAAGATCGCGGAAATGCGCGAGGCCGCGGGCCGGCCCGTCTGGGTGACGGAGGTCGGGGCATCCAGCTTCGGCGCCGAGGAGGTGCAGCTGTTCGGACTCCGGCGCACGATGGAGCTGTTGCTGCCCCTCGTACCGCGAGTTCACTGGTACTCGCTGATCGACCTGCCGGTGGAGAAGGGAGCGATAACCCGCCACAAAGAGAGCGAGGGGAGCGCTTACTACCGCCACTTCTACTTTGGCCTGCTGCGCAGCGACGAGACCCCGAAGATGTCCCTGGAGCACTTCCCACCGGAGGCCGGGATCTGCCAGTGGGTGGAGTACGAGGACGACGACATGCTCGACCTCGTCTGTCGATGGCTTCCCCGACTCGGGGTCAAGGTGCTGCGGACGGGAATCAGCTGGGCCGACTGGCACAGGCCGAACGCGGTGGATTGGTTCGACCGGATGATGAGCAAGCTGAGCCGCTTCGACGTGACGGTGACGCTCTGTTTCACGCCTCCCAGCCGGGGCATAGTGCCTAGCCACACGAGTCCGCCCCAGGACGTCGGCGAGTTCGCCTACTTCTGCCGGGAGGTCGCGAGGAGGTACGCGAGGTAGTTGCTGTACTACGGTGACGCCCAGCGAGAGATCGATCCAGAAGCCGTCTTGCGGGAAATCGTGCGCGCGCTGGCCGAGGCCGGCGACGGACGGGGCGAGGACGGACACCAGTGGGCGTTGCGTCATCACGCGGCCCTGGTGGGCGCGGCCGTGGCACTGGGGGAGATCCACCAGGCGGTGGCGGACGCCCTGGGCACTGAGGCGGACGGTTCGTTCGCCGAAACGGATCGCCTTGCCGAGGCCGGCATCCTGATCGGTCGCTGCGTGTTTCGATCGTGGCAGACGCTGCGGCGCCGTCACCAGACCCGCGGGGTCTCGGAGACCCCGCGGGTCTCGGCATTGGCACATCCCACGACACCTGATCTCCTTGCCGCCGCACGCGAGGCGGTCTCGCGGCTCGCGGAGCTGCGACTGGCGCCGAGGATGTGCGTGCGGGTTCCCGAGGGCTACGCCTTCTACTCGCTTTACCCCGAATCGTACTTCTCGAGCCTGCTCCGAGTCCTCGAGACGGATCCGGACCGCACCCGGTACACCGTGATCGGCATCCGCAGCATAGGGACGTCGCTGGCGACGCTCGTGGCCGGTGCCCTCCGGGATCTGGGCATCGAGGCAACGGCGGAGACGGTCCGGCCGCGGGGCCACCCGTTCGAGCGGTTCATCAACCTGGCACCAACCTTGCGGCAGCGTCTTATGGAGAGGAGTGGTTCCTCGACCTTCCTGGTGGTGGACGAGGGCCCCGGGCTGACCTGTTCGTCCTTTCTGTCTGCCTGTGCGGCTCTGGAG
>JAJYKO010001014.1 GCA_021788565.1 Chloroflexota bacterium | reverse complement strand
TCAGGCTGGCCACCTCGTCTACGAACCGGCGACCCGAGTCCTGGGCGGCTGCAAGTGCCCGCGCAGTCTGGCGGTTCGTTTCAACGTAGAATTGACCCCCTGTCTTGGGGCTGGCCATAGCGCTTCCCCTCCTACTCGCGCCCCTTCGGCATGGTAGTTGCGGTCATGTCGATGCTGGTGGAAACCAGCTTGGCGGTGGCTTCCTGGCCCTTGCGGACGGTGTCGGCCGTCTGGTCCAGCCACGCACGATTAGCCTGAGTGGTGGCATCCAACATCATCCTGGACGCCTGGATCATGGCGTTCTGGACGTCGAAGCCGAGGCGCAGCCCGGCCTGGGTAGCAGCCGCCCAACTGTTGAAGTAGGTCCGGCCGATCGAGGTGGTCTCGTCGACGTATCGCCGGGCCGCTTCCTGAGCGAGCTTCGTGGCTTCGATGGTGCTGTTTTCGATGTTCTCGGTTACCGTGGGCATTTTGATATCCTCCTGCTTCCACGGGCGGCCTCGACGTTCTTGACCGGCCGTGCTAGAATTACTGCAGGCTGCTGGTAGCGTGCAGCTATATGCATTGTACACTTAGAGGAGACGATGTCAAGCCCTGAATCCGAACGACGTGACCGGCCTGCACCAGATGGTGCGCGACGCAACTCTTCTCGACGCACCAAGGCTTCTCCGGGGGATAAGCCAAGGGCGGGACGTACCCCGTCAGAGTCGGAGAGAACAGCGCCGAACAGCGCAGAACAACCGGAGCCCGAGCCTGCTCAGAGCGAGAGCCTGTTCAGCTGGACCTTCCGCGATTTCCTCATCCCCTACATCCTGTTGGCCCTCTCAATGCAGCGGGCTCATGGCTACTTCATCGAGCAGTACTTGAGGGGGATCGGTCTCGCGAACGTCGAGATGAGCACGCTTTACCGGACCCTTCGGCAGATGGAGAAAGATGGCCTTGTCTACTCCACGTGGGAACCGGGACCCGAGGGCCCCGCGCGCCGCATCTACAGTCTTACGGATGCCGGGCGGTGGTGGCTGGACGCGGGAGCAGCAGCGCTCTCCGGATACCGGGCTCTGATCGACCGTTTCTTTGGCAGCTATTCGGGGCTTGATCGGCATTCTGATGAGGGTGTTGACAACAAGAAAGGAGCCTCTTGATGGGTCAGACTGATCCGAAGCAGAACACGCCAAGCTTCGATCCGTTCGAGGTGTGGCGCCAGCTCTACGAAGCGAACGAACAGGCGTGGACCAAAGCTGTCAAGGAGATGACCACCACTCAGGATTACGCCGAAGCCCAGGGCAAGATGCTGGAGAGCATGCTCGCCTTTCAGAAAATGATGCGCGAGAACATGAGCGCCCAACTGAGCAACCTCAACGTGCCGACGCGCGACGACGTATCCCGGCTGGGGGAACTGGTCCTCGGTCTGGAGGAGAAGGTAGATGGCCTCGATGACCACTTCCCGATCCTGGAGGGTCGCCTCGCAGACCTGGACAAGAAGATCGACGCAATCGCCAGGCTCGAGAAGAAGGTGGACAAACTCGCCGAAACCGACAGGCTAGCTGAGTTGGAGAAGCGAGTAGAATCGATCGATCGGAGAATAGCGGGATTAGCGGACAGGGTGGCGCGAGAGGTGCAAAAGGAAGTGCAGGCCTCCGCGCCAGAGCCGGATCGGACCGAACGCACATCCGGGGGTCGAAGCCGCGGAGCGGAGAGATCGTAATAGCTTTCACAGCTTTCATGGAGAGTGACTACTATGGCGGCATCTGCACCGAATGCTGATAGTAAGGGCACCGCGATTCCCGCGGTCGATGCCATGTGGACATCGACGGATAGGGCGCTGGAGATGATGCGTGCCGTCCTTACGGCGAAAGAGATGCCACTGGGCCTGACGCCCAAAGAGGTTGTGTGGCGCAAGAACAAGTCGCGACTATACCACTACCTGCGGGAGACGCCGGCTAAGTACCGCACGCCTGTATTCCTCAGCATGCCGCTCATTAATCGCGCGGACATCCTGGACCTTCGACCTGGCGGCAGCTTCGTCGAGTATCTGGTGGGCCAGGGGTTCGAAGTGTACATGTATGACTGGGGTATCTGGGGACCCGAGGACCGGAATATCACGGTCGCTGAGCTGCTCACCGGCTACCTGCCGAGGGCAGTTCGCCACGCCAGCGAGCACGCAGGGCACGATCTAACGATGCTGGGGTACTGCATTGGCGGGACGCTGGCGGCTTCGTTCGCTGCCCTCTATCCAGTTGCTCCGATCAACAACCTGGTCCTGTTCACAGCGCCCATCGACTTCACCGATTCGGGCGACTTCGGCGTGTGGACCGCGAAGGGGGTCTTCCCGATCGAGATGATTCGCGACGTTCTCCCGACCGTCCCCTCTGGCCTCATCGACGCCGGCTCGAAGATGCTCAGCCCCGTCGGCAACATGGTTGGGACCTACGTCAAATTGTGGGAGAGGCTGGGCGATCCCAAGTTCGACGTCAAGGCCTGGCAGGCGATGTACCGCTGGGTGAACGACGGGACACCGTTCCCGGGAGCCGCGTACTACCAGTGGATCACGGAGTTCTACCAGGAGAACAGGCTATTCAGGGGCACCTTCGAGGTGAACGGCAAGCGCCTCCATCTGTCCGACATCCGGCTACCTTTACTGAACGTGGCTGCCTCGGCCGATACCATAGCCCCCAGGGCGACGACCGCCGCGATAATGGACTCAGTCTCCAGCACCGACAAGGAGGAGTTCCTCCTGGATGGAGGCCACGTGGGCATCGTGGTCGGCCGCTCGGCCAAGGGAAACCTCTGGCCGAAGGTCGCGGACTGGCTGGCCCGGCACGACTGAGCTTCGTCCGCCGCAGAATAAGGAACCCTCGGCCGAATGGTCCGAGGGTTCCTTGCTCTGCCGGCCCGCGTTGACTATT
>JAJYKO010001013.1 GCA_021788565.1 Chloroflexota bacterium | reverse complement strand
AGCGAGGCCGGATAGGCATGGGGATGGAGTTTGGGCGCCCCGGGATCGCGACCCGGCTGGGCGAACTGGAGAAGATGACGGTCGCTCTTGCAGGGGAGGGTGTCCGTTTCGAGCCAAAGAATCCGGTTTTTGCCCTCCTCGCGGACCCGTCTTCCGGCAGGATGAGGGATGACGTGAAGAACGAGCGGGTTCTTTCAGCCATCGTGGAGGTCGAATTCGAAGCCGCGGAGCTCCCGCGGATGATCGAGGTCGTGAAAGGGGTTGCGCGCACGCTCGACACGGTCTTCTCCTGGTGTCTGTTCACTCGGGTGGACGACGATGGTTCCATCCCGGTCCTCCCCGTCCTGCGAGACCTCGGTATCGCGGTACGACCGAACGCGAAGGTGAACATGGGGCTCGGCCGCCCGCTGGTCAACGACTAGCCTCGGACGTCGCTACCCCAGAACTCAGAGCCCAGAACTTAGAACAGGGAGGATCGACATGACCCACTCACTGCATCGACAGGGCTCAGAGGAGTCCTTGAAGAACGATTTCGTGATGTACGCCCGTTGCTCGCGAGGTATCAATCTGGAGGGCGCCGAGCCTAAGGTTCGCCGCATCGTGGACATCGTCTTCGACGAGGGTCCCAATAACGCGGGCGACAGCCCACATCGTGCCACGATCGCTGACGGGAGCCTGACGCGGGAGAAGGCCCTGGAGTACCAGAAGGATACCCGCGGATTCATCAGTTGCTTCGCGGACCGCGAGAAGATGAAGCGGGTACTGGAACGAATCAGGGACGAGGATCTTGGGATCTCCATCGTCGTGAGCGGCCTGATTGACGAAGTTTTCGGGATGGCCGCCGAACTGGGCTTAAAGCCTCACACGGTCAATCTCTCTCTCGGCATCTGGGGGAAGCAGGAACTGCTTCCGGACTCAGATGCGCTGGAGCTCTCGACGATGTGCGGCCACGGGCTGGTGTCAGCAAACCTCGTGAAGCAGGCGATATCTGCCGTGAAGGCAGGCACGATGACCCCCGAGGAGGGCGCCAGGATGATCGGCAGGCCGTGCATCTGCGGGATTGTCAACCTGGCGCGAGCCGAGGAACTGCTGCGAGCTTCCAGAGTCCAGGACAACCAATAGTATTGACATGGAGCCCACTAGTCACTATGCTGGCAGGATGAGTATACATGACTCGAGGTCTTGTATACCGAGCCCATCGTGAGTCTCTCGGCGTCCCGTCCATCGCGATCAATCTGATCCAGGCGGGCAGACATGAATTCCCAGCTGCCGACCGGCGCGTACGAGTTCCTGCGTAGCAGGATTCTGTCCGGGGCTCTGCCCCCTAACTCCCGCCTCAAGGAGCAGGAGCTAGCGGCTCAGCTCCGGATTAGCCGGACTCCTGTCCGAGAGGCCCTCGCGCGCCTCGAGATCGAAGGCCTTGTGCGCCGGAGCCCTCGTCGCGGCGCGGTAGTATCCCCGGTGGAACTGGACGAAGTGGACGAGATCTACGAGATCAGGGCAGCCCTTGAGGCCCTTGTGGCGCGCAGGGCCTGCGACCGGGCTACCGGGGAAGAGCTCAACGAGATGGAACAGGCGCTCCGAGCTGCCCAGGAGTGCCGGGAAGCGGGCGATGCCGATGCCTTGCTGAAGAACACGGTCCATTTCCACCAGCTGTTCAACCGCTCCAGCAGGAGTCCTCGTCTGATAGCCCTTCTCCGCAGCCTCGAGGACAGGTTGGAGCCATTCCGTCGCGCGGGAATACGGCGGCCGGGCCGGGCGGAGAGCGCCATGTGCCAGCATTGGGGAATCTTCGGAGGTCTACGAGACCGGGACCTGGCGACCATGCAGAAATGGATTGAGGAGCACGCGGAGGCCGGCAGGCAGGCGGCCATCAAGACCCATCTCGAGGCGGCGCGCAGCCGGAGGATGGAACAGTAAGAAAGGGGGTGCATTCGGCTTAACTCTAACGGCCCCATCACCCGGACACCGGCGACCACAGTTGGATAGCGTCATGAGATAGCAGTGTAAGGAAGTATGGAGGCATCCGATGTCACGACTCTTCCTGCGGTTCTCTGTTATTCTCTCGGCTTTACTGGTGGTCTTGCTGGCCGTCGCCTGCAGCAGTGCCGCTCCGGCGCCGTCCCCAACCCAGGCTCCCGCGGCGGCTGCCCCAGCGGCTGCCCCTACGACCGCACCGGCGGCGTCGGCGGTTAAGTGGCCCACCAGGAATGTCACTTTCGTCACCCACACCAGCCCCGGCGGAGGCGGTGACCTCTTCAACCGAGCCATGGCCAAGGCGGCCGAAAAGCCGTGGGGCGTGGCGGTCGGGGTGGAGAACCGCACCGGTGGCTCTGGTGCCAACGCGTTCATCGCGACCAGGGACGCCAAACCGGATGGCTACACACTGATGGGCCAGACCCCCACCCTGATCACCGCGACCCTGATGAACAAGATGCCCGTGACGTGGTCGGATCTGCAGCCCGTGGCTCAGGTGAGCACGGATATCATGATCCTGTACGTGAAGTACGACTCCCCCATCAAGGACGCTAAAGAGCTCGTTGCCGCGGCCAAGTCCGGCTCCAGCAAGCAGCGGTGGGGCGGCGGCTCGGTCGGAAGCACCGACCAGTGGCTGGTCGACCAGATCCGCCTCGACCAGAAACTGCAGGACAAGGTGGAGTACGTGCCGTTTGAGGGCGGAGGGGACGTGGTGACCGCGGTGGCCGGCGGCCAGATCATGGCTGGTGTCGGCGAGCTGGGCGAAATGAACCCCTCCATCGACGCCAAGAAGATCAGGATCGTGGGCGTCGGCGCGAACAGCCGGATCAAAGGCGTTGATCAGCCCACGCTCAAGGAGCAGGGGATCAACGCTGTGCTGGAGAAGTTCCGTGGCTTTTTCGCACCCAAGGGAGTCCCCGCCGACACGCTAAAC
>JAJYKO010001012.1 GCA_021788565.1 Chloroflexota bacterium | reverse complement strand
CATCCTGCCCACGGACCGCTTGCACGGGATCATCACGAAGGGGGGAGATGCCCCAAACATCGTGCCGGCACACACCACGGGATCGTATATGGTGCGATCGAGGACGTTGGAGGAGGCCGAGAACCTTTACGAGAGGGTGGGGCGCTGCTTCCAGGCCGGGGCGCTGGCGACCGGAGCTGCGCTGAAGATGGAAGCCCGAATTCCGTACGCGGAGCTACGCCAGGATCCCGACATGGCTGCGTACTACCGGAGCAATGCCGAGGCGCTAGGGCGCGTCTTCGCGAGCGGCCAGGAGGTGGGCGTCCTCGGCTCCACCGATCTCGGGAACGTGTCCCGGGTGGTACCAACCATCCAGCCATCGATCGGACTCAACTGCCTGCCGATCGTGAATCATCAGCCGGAGTTCGCCGCCGCCAGCGTCACTGAGGCCGGGGATAGAGCGATCCTGGACGGGGCGGTGGCCTTGGCATGGACGCTGATCGATACGGCTAACGACTCGAAGCTGCGCGAGCGGCTACTTCTGCGAGCGTAGGGCGACAGGAGATGTCATCAACCCGTCCTGTCAAGGGCCGCCGCGCTGGGGCCGTCAATCTTGCAGTCGGTGTGACCGTGGGCTGGCTGATCTCGGCGGCGTCCTATTTCCTCACCAACGGTGCCGGCGGCACCGGAGTCTATCTCCTCGGGTTCACCGTCATCGCTGTGGCTGCCTGGGTCTGGGCGATAATAACTATTCGGGCCGATCGAGCGACACGAAAAAGCCTGGCGGAGCTGCAGGCGCTTTCGCCTGACAAGTTTGAAGATTGGGTGGGAGCGAGGCTCAAGGAACGAGGCTACTCGGTGAAGACAACCGGAATGGGAGGCGATCACGGCGTCGATCTCCTTGCCGAGAAGCCTGGCCAACTCGTGGCAGTGAGGTGCAAGCGTTTCAGCACGCCCTCGGTCGGGGAACCGGCCCTGCGGGATCTCCTGGGAGCCATGGAGCACTTCGGCGCCAACTGGGGGCTCATCGCAACCACCGGCCAACTCACTCAGGCCGCCGCTACGTGGGCCACGGACAAGCCCATCATGATCTGGGACGCCGACGGGTTGGTGGCCTTGTACGGCCGACATACCAGGCCTATTCCTTAGCCTGTTCCAAGTCTCGGAGAGACGGTTGGACTGAAGCGCGGTAGATGGTCGTAGATAAACGGTCTGTACTTCGCCACTTCTGACCCTGGCGAAGTACGAGGGTCAGAACCGCCACACCTCCCACTTCGCTTTTCAATCAAGCTACTTTCCTGAACCCAGAAGGGCGTCCAGGGTGAGCCCCGGCTCGCGGAGCCGAGCGAACATTGCCCCTTCTTTCTCCTGTACGACCAACGCCTGGTCGTACACCCGGTCGGCCACCTCCGGCGGAATGACGAGCACACCATTCACGTCGGCGTGCAGGAAGTCGCCAGGGTGCACGGTCATCCCGTCGATCACGACGGGGCTGTTCACGTCGAGCCAGCGCAGCCTACCGTGCATGGGAGACAGACCGGCCCCCCAGCACGCCATCGGCACTGCCTGCACACCCTCCAGGTCGCGAATGCTGCCGTTCGTGAGGAATGCCAGCGCACCTGCCAGTTTCATCTGGGTGGCCATGCCATCCCCGATGGTCACCGTATACCTCGGGCGGGGGCCCACGGACTCGATTACCGCGAACACCGGCATAGTCCCCGTCCCATCGATCCTGGATGCCTCCTGGATCAGCCGCAGCCAGTCGTGGAAGAGGCTTGGAGGATCGTCGGTTCCGGCACTGGTTGTGTCCATGCGAGCGGTCACCGCTATCCCAACTCGCCGTCCTAACTCAGGGGTGAGCGCTCGTACATCTGGTCCTGTGTATCCCACAGACGGATCCCTCACACCCATCAACTCGAGACCGTTGGCTACAGTTGGTGTATCAAACTCGACGAGGCTTCTTAGTTTCGCAAAATCCATGATGCTTGCTCCATTCGAGTAAGTCTTCAATGGGAAACGAGGTCGTACATAGTGGCGAAGAAGGCCGCCCCCACCTCGATCACCTTCTCGTCCAGGTCAAAGGAGCTGCTGTGGTGGCCCCCATATGTCGGGGTGCCGAGCACGACGAACAGGGCCTTGCCTCCCCTCCTCTGAACCCTCTCCATCATTACGGTCACGTCCTCGGAGCCGCCGAAGTCCACCCGCTCCACCGCTCTCGTGCCGGGTAGCCCGCCGATGACCCTGGCCGCGACGTCGATCAACTCGGGCGTGTTCTCCCCGCTCAGAGAGCTCGCGGCCGCCTTCATCTCCAGCCCCAGGTCGTACATCCTCCCCGCCCCCTCCAACACCTCGCGGGCCTTCTCCAGCATGTAGTCGTTGATCTCATTGGTGGCGCCCCGGGTCTCCATCCTGAAGTAGGCACGGTCCGGTATCACGTTCCAGGTGGTCCCGGCGTTGAACACCCCCACGTTGACACGAGTTGGCCCAGCCCCATGCCTGGCGATAGCGTACAGGTTGCTCACCGCCGCGCATGCCCCGAGCAGTGCGTTCTTCCCCTCGTTCGGCCTCACCCCAGCATGCGTGGCCCGTCCCGTGTAGGTGACCTCGAAGCGCGTCAAGGCCAGGAAATTCTGGACGTCTAGGCCTATCTCTCCCGTCTCCTTGAGGTTGAGGCCCACGTGGGCGCCGAACAGGCAGTCCACGTCGTCCAGAAGCCCCTTATCTACCATGGCCAGGGCGCCCGAGAGGTTCTCCTCGTTGGGCTGGAAGAGGAACTTCACCTTCCCCCTGATCTCGTCCCTGTGGTCGGCCAGGTAGCGCGCGAGCAGGAGCCCGATGGAGATGTGCGCGTCGTGGCCGCACATGTGGGCGTAGCCCGGGTTGTTGGAGGCAAACCCTTCCGAGACAGGCCTGTGGGTGGGATCGCCAGACTCCA
>JAJYKO010001011.1 GCA_021788565.1 Chloroflexota bacterium | reverse complement strand
AACGTCCGTCCAGTCGCGTTTGCTGGTGAGGTCGCCCACCATCATCACGGGCGGCTGCAACCCCTTCTCGATTCTGGCTATCTGCCGTGCGAAATTGGAAGTGACGAAGACCTCGCCCCGTCGAGGTCCGGTGTGGTTGAAGCCCCTCGTCACGATGGTCTTCAAACCATAGCTCCTGTGGTACTGGTAGGCCAGCAGTTCCTGAGTAACCTTGCTCACGGCGTACGGGCTGAGCGGGCGCAGCGGGTTGGTCTCTTTCATTGGGACCTCGTCCGGCAGCACCAGCCCATACTCCTCGCTGCTTCCAGCTATCTGGATCAGCGGGTCGATGCCGACGTCGCGCACCGCTTCGAAGATGTTGAGCTGGCCCATGATATTGGTGTCCAGGGTTTGGGCCGGATAGTGCCACGACGCGAGCACGAAGCTCTGAGCGGCCAAGTGGAAGATTCGATCGGGCCGGACGGCATCTATCAGCTTCTTCATGGAGAAAGCATCGACCATGTCCGCCTCGATCAGGTTCGCCTTTTCGGGCTGGGCAAGCGCCCGAAGTGCGGCCTGGCTGGCTATGCGCTCGCCGCTCAGGGCGTTCAACTTTGCCGCGGCGGCAAGATCTTCCAGGTTGTCCATCTTGCTGCGAGGACGGATCATACCGTAAACCTCGATGCCATCAAGTCCGAGAAGATACTCGGCCAGATGGCTTCCTGCCATGCCGGTGATGCCTGTGATCAGGACTCGCAACGTTTCCTCCATGTTAGCTATCAGCTATCGGCTGTCAGGATGAGAGTGACTGATGACCGATGACTTATGACGGCTTCAGCATAGTGCGCCAGGAATCGAGAAGGTCGGCGAGGGTCTTTTCCAAAGGTATCTCGGCTCGCCAGCCGGTCAGCGCCCGAAACTTGCTGCAGTCGGCGACGACGCGCGGAATGTCCGCCGGACGGAACAGCTTCGGATCCGTTTCGATGTGAATGGAGATGTGGCTGTTGGCCAGGAGCAGATCGAGCACGTGGTGTATAGCCACGGCCCGCTCGCTACCAAGATTGTATACTTCTCCCGCCTGGCCTCGCAACACGGCCAGGTGGTAGCCCCGCACTATGTCTCGTACGTCGGTGAAGTCGCGCTCCGCCTCTATGTTGCCAACCTTGATAACCGGGGGCCGCAGCCCTAGTTCCGCTTCGGCGATCTGCCGGGCAAAGGCGGAAGCGACGAATCTGTCGCTCTGACCGGGGCCCGTGTGGTTGAACGGCCGGATCCGCACGATAGCCATTCCGTGACTCAGGTGATACTGGTAGCCCAGCATGTCTTGCGTGACCTTGCTCACGGCATACGGGTTGGGAGGCCGCAGCGGCGCCGTCTCTCGAATGGGAAGCTCTTCCAGCGTCACAACGCCATATTCTTCGTTAGAACAGATGATCAGGATGGTGGGTCTGCCGCCCCAGGCAAGTACCGCCTCGGTCAGGTTAACCTGACCAGCAATGTTGTTGATCAGGGTATCGAGCGGATTGGTCCACGCACTGGCGACGGATGCCTGGGCCGCGAGATGGAAGATCCAGTCAGGGCGCACCTCAGCCACGATCTTGCGGACGCGCGAAGCATTCATGAGGTCGACTTCATATACGTGAAGCCGCTCCCCGAGATCGTGTTCCAGATCGCTGTACCGCTCACCGTCGCGAGTGATGCCGAAAATCTCGGCGGATGTGGCGCCGGCGAGGTAACGGGAGAGCTGCTTACCCACAAAGCCGGCTATTCCGGTGATGAGTGCCCTGGTCGTCATAGGCCTCCGACAGCCCCCTCCACTGACTATTCAGACCTAACCCCCCACCCCTTCCCGATACGGGAAGGGGCGTCTGCCCCCGCTCCAACAGGAGAGGGGGACAGGGGGTGAGGTCTGTCCAACCAGCGAGTGGGGTCGCTCTCGCTCTCGACTCAGCTTGCGGAGATGGCGCTGCCTGGCTTGGCATCGCTGTGGCCGTTGGTTCGCCCACCCTCAGCACCGTCCAGTCCGGCCTCGGTGCGAAGAACGGCGGCCTTGTCGGTCAGTTCCCACGGGGCATCGATATCATCTCGACCGAAGTGCCCGTAGGCAGCGGTTGCCTCGTAAATGGGCCGGCGCAACTCCAGTTGGTGGATGATCGCTGCCGGACGAAGGTCGAAGTGCTTCTTGACCAGCTCGAGAATCTTCGAGGGGGACACCTTCTCCGTTCCGAAGGTCTCGATCATCACCGAGAGAGGCCTCGCCACGCCGATGGCGTAGGAGATCTGGATCTCGAATCTGTCGGCCAGCCCAGCCGCCACGACGTTCTTCGCGACGTAGCGGGCCATGTAGGCACCGGACCTGTCCACCTTGGTCGGATCCTTGCCGCTGAAGGCCCCGCCACCGTGGCGAGCCATACCACCGTACGTGTCGACGATGATCTTCCGGCCCGTCAGCCCGGCATCCCCCATGGGGCCGCCTATCACGAACCTTCCGGTCGCGTTGATGAAGTACTTGGTGTTCCCGTCCAGCATGTCGGAGGGGATGACCGCCTTGATCACCTTCTCCATGATGTCGGAGCGGATCTTCTCATAGTCGGTAGTTGGGTCGTGCTGGGCGGCGATCACGACGGTGTCTACCCTCTTGGGCTTGCCGTAGGAGTACTCCACCGTTACCTGGCTCTTGCCATCCGGTCTCAGGTAGGGCAGGGTGCCGTCTTTGCGAACCTTCGCCAACTCCTTGCAGAGCCCGTGGGCCAGGGAGATGGGAAGGGGCATGAGCTCCTCGGTCTCGTTGCAGGCGAAGCCTATCACCATACCCTGGTCGCCGGCGCCGATGGCCTCCACCGCCTTGTCCCACTCCTCGCCGGAGCGGACCTCCAGTGCTTTGTTCACGCCCAGGGCGATATCGGGCGACTGCCCCTTGATGGAAACCAGCACGCCG
>JAJYKO010001010.1 GCA_021788565.1 Chloroflexota bacterium | reverse complement strand
GCCTTTCTCGGCTTGGGCCGCGACGGCGTGCTCGCGGAGTACGCTACGATTCCGGTCGATCCTGTGTTTCACATACCCGACACCCTCTCCCTGCAAAAGGCTTCCTTCTGCGAGCCCACGGCTGTCGCCTTCCACGCGTTGCGCAAGGGTCGCCTGCAGATCGGCGAGAACGTGATGGTAATAGGTGCGGGCAATCAGGGCCTGCTAACCTACCAGATTTTGAAGCACGCTGGGGTTAGCCAGGTGTTCGTCATCGCGCGCAAGGGGATGAGGGCAGGCGTGGCCCGATCCCTGGGTGCAACCGTGCTGGATCCCACGGAGATCGACGTGGTGGCAGAGGTGAAGAAGCGCACCGGAGGGATTGGCGCGGACCTGGTGATCGAAACCGCGGGGCAAGCCGAGACCATTCAGATGGCTCTTCGGGCCTGCAGGACTCTGGGGCGCGTCGTACAGGTGGGGTTCGTCGAGCACCCGGTGACCATCGAACTGAACGATCTGCCGATGCAAGAGCGGGAGTGGATAGGCATTCTCAACAATGGCGGTGAATTCCCCGAGGCTATTCAGTTCCTGGCCGACGGTCGGGTTGACCCGACTCCGATGATCAGCAACCGGATAACTCTCGAGGAGGTGGTGGAGAAGGGTTTTGAGGAGTGCATCGTCAACAAACGGAGCAACGTGAAGGTCCTCGTCAACTGCAACAAGGATCTCTGGGACCTGTGAGGAGTCAACAGAACGGGGGAGAGCGGCCGTTCAGTCACTCCCCCCACGTCCCGTTGGAAAGTTCGGGTTAAGACGAGTGCCTACGACCACCGTGAGGAACGGCGAAGGTAGTGGGCATAGAGTCCCAGACCCAAGACCAGCGACGGGATGACGCCCACGTAAAGGCTGGCGGACCGCCGGCCGGCGGCATACAGCCACGCAGAGGTGACCATGCACGCGGCAATGCCGCTGGTGTAGGTCTCCTGGGGCACGCGCGCGGCGGCGTCCATGAGTCTATCGAGAGATAGCTCTGGCGGACCGCTGCGCATGATCGATCGCTGGACCTTCATCCACGCTAGCTCAGCCTGGGCACGCAACTCCTTCGCGCGCCGCTTCGCCCCTCCGGCCATTTCCATGCCCCCGGTCTCCTCACCATAACTGTCTGGCTCGCTCACTTTAGGATACCTCACTCTTACCAACAGTGCGCGCGACCGAAGCCTCAGTCGTGCCACTACGCCTGCCGAAGGCTACGGCTAGCTCGCCCCTATCGACCAGCAGGAGCTATGCCAGACAAGCAGCTACCGCCTCTCGCCCAGCGCGAGAACTCGGGCCACGACGGCGTCACCAACCTGGCTGGTGGAGCTATGGCCGCCGATGTCCTGGGTCCTCACCTCCCGGGCCTCCAGAACCTGGCTAACCGCCTCTTCCACCAGGCGTGATGCCCCGTCTTCTCCGAGGTGCTCAAGCATCATAGAGCCCGCCAGAATGGCCGCGATCGGATTGGCTATCCCCTTACCAGCGATATCGGGGCCGCTACCATGAATCGGCTCGAACATCGAGGGACCGCCCTCGGGGTTGATGTTGGCTCCTGGGGCCATGCCCATGCCACCAATAATGCCAGCGCCGAGATCCGTGATGATATCTCCGAAGAGGTTGGGGGCAACCACCACCTGGTAGCGCTCCGGCTTTCGCACGAAGAACATCGTGATCGCGTCCACCAGAATGAACTCAAGAGCTATGCCGGGATAGTCCGCCGCCACCTTCTTCATGGCGGATCGCCAGATGTCGTACATCTCACCGAGGACGTTGTCCTTGTCCACAGAGGTCACGAGGGTCATATTCTTCTTCTTGGCAAATTCGAAGGCGTAGCGCGCTACCCGCTCTGCACCACCGAAAGTCATGGCGCCTATATGAAACCCCATCTCCTGTGGGGGCTCGACCGACACACGGACGTCAACGCTCGCGCGGTACCTTCGACGGTCCAGAACGATCTCGCCCTGATA
Source organism: Chloroflexota bacterium (assembly GCA_021788565.1). The sequence continues at coordinate 940 of JAJYKO010001010.1, read as the reverse complement.
TCTAGAGCCGGTGAAGTGATCTCCAAGGCTGATATAGAAGTCCTCGCTGTTCTCGCGCACCACGTAGAAGTCAATCGAGCCCGGGGCTTTGTCCCTCAAAGGACTGTCCACACCCGGATACAACTTGATGGGACGAAGGTTGACGTACTGATCGAAGTGAAAGCGTGTCTTCAGCACTCCGCCTGTCTGGAGCAGCTTCTCGGGCACCCTTGGATCACCGAGAGCACCGAGGAGAATATCTTCGCACTTGGCCACTTCATCCAGGTCCTCATCGCTCACGGAGATGCCGGTCTTCAGGACTCGCTCAGCTCCGAATGGAAACTCTCTCCACTCCCACTGGATGCCGGACACTCTCCCCGCGGCCTCGAGCACCTTGCGCGCCTCGCCGATCACCTCGGGGCCGATGCCGTCTCCAGGAATGGTCGCGATGACATGCTTCGCCATCTGGAATTCCTCCTCGATGTGGCTGCCAGCGACATGAGCAGCCCTGATTACCACTAAGGTTACAGTAGCATAGCTGAATCGCCAGGTCCAGGGAAAGCCCACGGGATGATAACCGGGAATGAGAAATGCATTTAACAAATATTAATAACACGCTGGAGCAGAGACCGAAGTGAGGGCCGCCCCGTTCATCGTCGTGTTGGCAATACTTGTTTTCGGCGTGTTCTCCGCGCTCGATACGTTAAACAGCCCCCAAGTAGACACTCTAACAGCCTCTCCTCGCCCCACGTTGACACCGAGGCCACGCCCAACATCCCCCAGGCCGTCTGACACAGCGACGCCTGTTCCCGAGGCGTTGGTCGCCCCCACTCCGGCACCGACGACCCTGGCCGCACCAGTCGCGCAAGAGCAACCGACGAGCGCGCCTACGCCTGTTGCGCAGCAGATGATGAAGGTCGGAAACACGGACAGAGAGGGAGTTTACCTGAGGCGAACACCG
>JAJYKO010001009.1 GCA_021788565.1 Chloroflexota bacterium | reverse complement strand
AATCGCCGCGGGGAAAAACGCGAGCTCGAACAGCCCAATGGCAAGCCCAATCCGCTCGACCCTGCGATAGCTGCCACTCAGTCCAAGGGCGATCAGCAGCAGGGTCGCCAGGGAGACCGTGAGCCACGAGGGCACGCCGAACAGCTCTCCGGCACCGGCGATGCCGGCGAACTCCGTGACCAGGGCGCCGAGGGCGGCGAGGAAGAGGGTGGAGACCGAAAGCATCGCCCATCCCCAGCCGAACCGCTGGCGAATGAGCTCGCCGTGGCCCTTCTGGGTGACTATCCCGAGCCGAATGGTCACCTCCTGGACGAAGTAGAGGATCGGGATGAGAAGGATCTGGGGGAGGATCATCAGGTAGCCCCAGCGTGCTCCCGACTGGGCCGCGGTGATGATGCTACCGGCATCGGTGTCGGCGAGCATGACCATCAGCCCCGGGCCGACGGCGGCGAGGGCGACGGCGAGGAGGGCCTTTCGGCGGGAGGGATAGCGCGCGATGCTGGTGGTTGTTCCTGGGCGGAGAAGCTCTGCGTCGAGGTTCACGTCCGTTCCTCCATGAGAGTTAGTGAAGGGGTACTGAAGCGCTGTCGCGGCCGGCCGCGACCTTCGGGCGATTCTATTGCAAACGCGAACCATTTGCAATAGATGCTTCGAGCCACATTATCCATCCCGATGCTGAGACCTTGGTGAGATGGGGCTTAGAAGTAGCTGAGGAAACCGGTTAGATGGTCGGCTGCACCCGCGGGCTGCGCTCAAGGCGAGGTCAGAGAGGAAGCGAACGGCAACCTAGCCGATGGGCAGATGAACCTTCACGGTGGTCCCCCGTTTCAGCTCGCTGGCCAGGCTGACATCCCCGCCGTGCTGCTGGGCGATCCACCTGGCGATGGAGAGCCCCAGGCCGGTTCCGCCGGGATCTCGTGAACGGGCAGGGTCAGCGCGATAGAAGCGCTCGAAGACGTTGGGCAGGTCCTCTGGGGGTATCCCAACACCCGTGTCCTGGACCGTGACCTCTGCTGCGCGCACTCCTCGACTCAGGGCCACCCTGACCGAGCCGCTATGGGGAGTGTACTTGAAGGCGTTGTCCAGCAGGATCAGGAAAAGCTGCTTGAGGCGGTCAGGGTCGCCACGGGCCAGAACCGGCTCCAGCCGATCGATCTCGACCTTCTGCCCCCTGGCCAGGTGGCGGGCCTCGTTTACCGCATCCAGCAGCACTCGGTCCAGCTCCACCTCCTGCACGTTGAGCGGAACTCCGGCATCGGCACGAGCCAGTGCCAGCAGATCGGCGACCAGTCTCGTGAGCCGGTCCGCCTCGCGACTCGCCTCCTCAATCGCCTCAGCTCGCTCCGCCTCGGGCATCCCGGGATGGGTCCGCAGCAGCTCCAGATTGGCCTGGATCGCGGTCAACGGAGCACGCAACTCGTGGGACGCGTCACCCACAAAGCGCTGCTGACTCTTGTATGCCTTTTCCAGGCTGTTCAACATGCCATTAAACGTGGCGGCGAGATGCTCAAGCTCGTCGCGCCTGGAACCCACGGGCACCCTCCTGTCGAACTTGCCCGAGCCAGCGATGCCGGCCGCCGTTTCGGTCAGCATCGCGACGGGGCGGAGGGCTCGGTCGACTATGGTCCAGCTGGCGAACACCGTGATGGCCGCCCCCGCGAGGGCGAGCAAACCAACAAGCTGCCTGAATCTCTGAATGAAGGAATCGATCGCACCGAGCGGCGCAGCTGCCAGGAGATATCTGGCCGGCGGCGGGCCGTTGACCGGCAACAGATAGAGTCGCCAGCGGGTACCGTCCGGCGCGGCGGTGAGGCCGAAGGTGCCGTGTCCGGTGTCAACGGCCGAAAAAGGTGGCACGAGTCCGAGAAGGGGATCGTAGGGTGGGGCGGAGGGCTGGGACTCCAGGCGGCGGGGATCCACCGTGGGAGCGCTGGCCGCGTTGGGCGTGGAATCGATCACCTGCCCGGCCGAGTCGTACACGCGGATGGTGACGTCGGGAGAGGTCGGGATGATCTGGGTGATGTCCCTACCCGCCGCATATTCCTGGGCAGCGTGCTCAGCCCCGGTTCTCAGCATCAGGTCCTGGTCGGCGTACAGGTTCCGGCCGTGGATTGCATAGGCGAGCAACCCCGCCACGAGCAGCGCCAGTCCCACAAGGCCGCCCGACCAGATGGCCAGGCGCAGCCGCACCGACATCGGCTACTCCTCTTCCCTCACAACGTACCCCACGCCGCGGATTGTCTGGATCAGTCTCGGCTCTCCCGCGGCCTCCAGCTTCTGGCGGAGCTGCCGCACGTAGACCTCCAGCACGTTGGTGTTGCCCTCGAAGTCGTAGCCCCAGACGTGATCCATCAGGATCTCACGGGAAAGGACCCTTCGAGGCTGGCGGAGAAGCTCCTCCAGCAGCTGGAACTCCGTCTTGGTCAGATCTATGTCGCGCGTTCCCCGCTGGGCTCGGCGCGTGCCCATGTCGAGGCTGAGGTCGGCGAACCTTAGGAGCGAGGGTTTCTCAGCCTCGCTTCGACGCAGCAGCGCCTGCACCCTGGCCAGCAGGATGCCGAAGACGAATGGCTTGATTACGTAGTCGTCGGCTCCGCGCTGTAGGCCCTGGATCTGGTCGGACGGAGCGTCCTTTGCCGTCAAGAAGAGAACCGGAAGTCCCTCGTCGGCAGCCCGAAGCCGGCTGAGCACCTCCAGGCCGTCCATGCCCGGCATCATGATGTCGAGGATCACCAGGTCCGGGGGACGTTCTCGGGCGATCTCGAGCCCGTCGGCGCCACTGCTCGCCGTGTCGACGGCGAAGCCTTCGTAGGAAAGGCCGCGTCTGAGAACGCTGGTCACCGCAGGATCATCGTCTATGACGAGAATGCGCTGCACGAGCTGTGTCCTCCTTTGCCCTCGATCTCCACAAGAGCCCCTGGTGTC
>JAJYKO010001008.1 GCA_021788565.1 Chloroflexota bacterium | reverse complement strand
TCAAGTTCCGCGAGGTCTCCGAGTCCGATCCCGTCGAGGCCTATGCGGCCAGCAAAAATGTTGCCTACGTTAAGCTAGATGGCGACATCGGGGTCATCGGGAACGGCGCCGGCCTCGTCATGACCACCCTCGACATCCTCGCGCGCAACGGCGGCAAAGCCGCCAACTTTTGCGACCTCGGTGGCGGCGCCAAAGCCGAAACGGTCCGCCAGGACCTGGAAATCGTGCTGATGAACCCCAACGTGCGAGGCGTCCTGTTCAACATCTTCGGCGGCATCGTCCGATGTGACGAGGTCGCGCGCGGCCTCCTCGAAGCCACCAGAACCATGGACATCAAGGTGCCCATTGTTGTGCGACTGTCGGGCACCAAGGCCGAGGAAGGACGCGAGATGCTGACGGGCACGAAGCTCATTCCGGCTGAGACCGCCCAAGAGGCCGCCCGCAGAATAATCGAACTCGTGAACGGCAGGGGATAGGAACGGAGGGTTGGCATGTCGATCCTGGTCAACAAGGACACTCGCGTTTTAGTTCAGGGTATCACGGGGCGCGAAGGCGCCTTCCATACACAGAAGATGCTGGAGTACGGTACCAAGATTGTGGGTGGCGTGACTCCCGGCAAGGGCGGGACGGAGTCGGGCGGGGTGCCGGTGTTCGACACCGTGGCCGAAGCGGTGGAGAAAACGGGGGCGGATACGTCCATCATCTTCGTCCCCGCTCCTTTCGCCGCCGATGCCGTAGCTGAGGCGGCCGACGGAGGCGTGAAACTGGTCGTCTGCATAACGGATGGAGTTCCCACTCTCGACATGGTGCGAGCGGCCAACTACCTGAAGTCGAAGAACTCCTCGCTAATCGGCCCCAATTGCCCTGGCATCATCAGCCCGGGCGAGTGCAAGGTTGGGATCATGCCCGCGGAGGTTTATCGCGAAGGCCCGATGGGGGTGATCTCCCGAAGCGGTACCCTTACCTACGAGACCTGCGACCACATCACCAAGGCCGGCTCCGGCGTTTCCACCTGTTTCGGGGTTGGCGGTGACCCGGTCATCGGGATCAAGTTCGTAGAAGGGCTGAAGTTGTTCAGGGACGATCCAGAGACCGAGGTTGTCATAATCATCGGGGAGATCGGTGGCTCGGACGAGGAGACCGCCGCGGCGTACATCAAGGAGAGCAAATATCCCAAGCCGGTGGTAGCGTTCATCTCGGGACGCTCCGCGCCTCCCGGCAAGCGAATGGGTCACGCCGGAGCCATAATCTCCGGCAACACGGGTACGCCACAGGCCAAGGTGAAGGCTTTCGAGGAGGCCGGCGTGCCAGTAGGCAACACCCTGGAAGAGGTGGTGCAGATGGCAAAGGAGCGCCTCCCGTAGGGTGGCGGGGAACAGGGGGCTGGGGACAGGGGAAGCACACAGGATCAACTGGTGGGAACGATTCCCAGATCCCCGTCCCCAGATCCCTGTCCCCCTAGTTCGTGAAATCCTGAGTGAACATGGAGCCGTGGAACTCGCTCTTGATCACTCCGATGCCGATCCTTCCGAACTGTGGCCTCAGTATGTTGGCCCGGTGGCCGGGGCTGTTCATCAGCCCCTCGTGGGCGATCTGGACGTTCGGCGCGAAGGCCAGGTTCTCGCCGGCAACAGTGAACTGGATCCCTGCCTTGCGCATCCGGTCGAATGGCGTGCCGCTGACCGGCGAGTCGTGGGCAAAGTAGCCCATCTGAAACATCTCCAGACTATGCTGGCGTGCAAGCTGCTGCAGCTTCGGGTCCCATTGAAGCGGCTTCAAACCGGCCTTTGCTCGCTCCTGATTCACGAGAGCGAACATCTGCTGCTCTGCCTCGGGGTCGGGAGACAGTGTCCCGAGTGCCCCGAAGTGTAGTTTCATCCCCTCCTCGGTCTGTGGGGGAGCCAAGAAGCCGAGCCCCTGGTTCAGCGGCTGTCCCACGAGGGCTTGCACGCTGGGGGCGGTGTCCACCGCGTGCGCGACCAGGCTACTTGCCAGGCTGGAGCGCTCGAGGCCCGCGGAGACCTGTGGAATCAGCGGGAAAAGGGCGAAGGGTAGGAGCAGAAGGGTCGAGACTATGATGCCTTTCACCGCCCCAGGGATGACTCCGAGAGCCCGATCAAGAAATGAGATAGGACCGAGAGCGACCAGTAACGGACCGCTCAGCCGGAACAGCAGGCGGACCACGGTTGAAAAGACCACCTGCGTCAGGATCACGATCCCGAGAAAGGTTCCAACATAGACGACCGCGCCGGGCAGGTGGGCGGCGCGCAATATCAGATCGGATACCTGGCGATAGCCGAGTACGGCTGCACCGAGGGAAACCGCCATTCCAGCGAGGTCCAGAACCCCGAACGCGAAGCCTCGCCGCACTCCCGCCAGCGCGTAGCCTGCGACAATCAGTAGCAGGACCCAGTCGATCCAGTTGAGGCCCTGAAGAATTCCAAAGTTCATGCTTGAATTGTGACGTGCGTGGCCACTTCACGCAAGCCGCGGGCATAGAATCCGCAGTGATCATATTTGAAGCAGTGGTGAGGAGGGAGATGATGAAAGTCAGCGATATCATGTCGACAAAGGTGGTCTCGGCGAAGCCCGACACTACCGTCCGAGAAATCGCGCGACTGCTGGTGGACAACGACATCGACGGCGTCCCCGTGGTGAATGGTGCGGGCCAGGTGGTCGGTGTCGTGACCGAGTCCGACCTGATCGTGCGAAACGCCAATCTGCACTTCCCGAGGTTTCTGCAGCTGATGGACGCCCGCATCTTCCTCGAGAACCCGAGGCACTTCGAGGAGGAGATGCGCAAGATGCTCGGTACGACGGCGGCGGACGTGATGTCGTCCCCGGCCATAGTTGTGGCGCCGGGGGACGACATCGAGCGCGCCGCTACCTTGATGTGGGAGAAGCACGTTCACGCGCTGCCGGTCG
>JAJYKO010000040.1 GCA_021788565.1 Chloroflexota bacterium | reverse complement strand
TCGCCCCTAGCTGGGTTGCCGTCGCACCGAGGGCGACGATATAGATGGACAGGTAGGGGTAGACCATCTGGTAGACGAGCCTGTCCAGCGACGTTCTTGCTACTGTGACCTTCCAATCGTGCGCCTGCCTGCCGACGAACGAAATCCCGCGCCCTGCCGCCTGAATGGGAATGTAGGTGAACTGCACCGGGCGTCATACTCCCTTATGAGCATATGCTCTTCAACATCGTAGAGAGCCATGTCGGTGTTGTCAAACGGAGGATTGCCGTTTCAACCCCGCAGGAACTAGGTGCCACATGGGCTGTCGGTGCAACCGCATTGCGCACCCTGCTTGACAGCACCGCCTCGACGGAATATTCTGAGCTTACGCTCATAACAGCGAGCAGGGGGGACGGTTGCTGTTGCACCGGGGAGGAAGCGCGCCATTCCGTAAGAGCCAGCAGAGGGCCCTAGAAGGGATAAATTCGAAATGAGATATAGCCGAGGGATCCTGGCAGGGCTCAGGCGAGTAGAAGAGGAGGTCAGCGGAATCCAACGAATGCTGGAGGAAGGCCGGCCTTGCGAGGATATGATTACCCGAATAATGGATGCTCGCGCTGACCTGGACAGAGTCGCGTTGAGCGTGGTGGCGGCGCGAATGGAGGAGTGCCTGGTCGAGCCCCAGTCGTCCGAGGTGAAGAAGGCTACCATCGAACGCTCACTCACGCTGTTCCTGCGCATGTCGCCAGCTGCTTCGACAACTGTCATCCGATAGGCGATGCCGATCCGTTCAAAATCAGTCCACGCACATTTGGAGGAAGCTGAGAATGAACTTGGTGGAATTGCGGGGAGCCGCCGAGCAGCTCGAGTCACTCCTGCGCCTGCAGACCTATCCAATCGCCGTGAAGATGGTTAAGGGCGAGGAAGAGATACCGGAGGGAGCACGGCGTCCCGTGAGGGACCTGGGATACCACCTCTCCACCTGCCAGGTTTTCGCCATGGCCCGCAGGCAGGGAATGCCCCTGGCTCAGCTGAAGGAAGACATGTGGTGCGTCGAGCCGGTGATTGGATACGGATTGGCCAAGACGCCGACCTACTTTCTCGACGGCAACAACCGCTATCCCGATTCCGCCAGCACCCCCGAAGCAGGTAGAACCTGGGCGCGCGCATTTCCACGGCTGAAGGCAGGGGAGTACGTGGGAATGATAGCCGCCCCGGCGAAGTCGGCCGGCTTCGAGCCCGATCTGATAATGGTCTACTGCGATCCGTCCCAACTCACACAACTGCTGAGCGCCAAGAACTGGATCGACGGGCAGGACGTCGAGTGCAAACTCTCCGGCCACGCGGCCTGCGTGTACGCGGTCGTGCCTACGGTGCAGACTGGCCAGTGGCAGATCACCTCGCCCTGCGGTGGCGACCGTGGGAGGGGGCTGGCGCGCCACGACGAGATGATCGCCTCTTTCCCAGCCGCCGCACTGACGGACGTGGCGGCCGCGCTGGCACACGCCCAGGAGCATGGCCACGGGCTTCCCCTCGCCCCCACGATGAGGCCGGAGTATGACCTGCCTGCCACCTACGTGAAGATCGGCGAGATGATGGGAATGGACTGGGTCAAGTAGCTAAGCGAGTGTCCAACTGTTGTCGGGCGCGTCCCTCAGGGTTTCGCCCTCAATGGCGTGGATTCGTGCGATCTAAGACTATCGAAGACTTTTGGAACCTTATTTAGCGGGAACGCTGGCTGCTCGGTGGCCACGCCAAAGTTCCTCCACGTGCTTGGCCATGGCCTCGTCCAGCTGCTCGATCGCATTGAAGATTTCTTGGTGAAGCGTCACGATCATGCGACGAGCATCGGGGACGTCGTAAACTTTCGCTCGGCTATCACTCAGTAGCGGGAAGACCGTTCCAAACACCTTCATTAACATGCCATTGTGCGTGGCCTCCCACCAGCAGGTGAAGATCAAGATCCGCGTTGACCAGTTCATCTGCGGCGAGGTGCTCAGACCTCGCCGCCAGGAGCGATCGTTGAAGTTCCTATAGGTCGTCCTCAGTGTGCCGCTGGGCGGCTAGTTTGGCAACCTCCACCTCATGTGTGGGAGCTATAACATTTCTCTGGCGGAACAGTACGGGTTGTGGCAGTATTGACTCGAAGGATAGACAACTGGCTGGTTCCCAACGACTCGTGCGCAACTACTACGGTTTGGAAGCAACGTGCGGGCCGATGCCTCGCCTCTTCACTTCTCGAGCGCGACTGAATGGGAGAGTACCTGGGCAGAAAGCCCGGCAAGACTCACTTACGACGGAGGTACCCAGCGTGCTAATCGATTGTCATGCTCACATTGCGCCCAAACTCACTGGATTCTGGGAACCACTGCGCTATGGGAGAGCGATTCGCGAAGGAGAAGCGCGCCAGCTTTTTCCGCCGTCTTTTGACCCGGCAGCGAGTCCGCCGGGCGTCCTCCTTGCCTACATGGACATGGTCGGCGTCGACCGAACGCTCATCGTCCAGCATAATGTCTATGGTGACCACAACGACACCGTGCTCGAAATGGTGAAGCAGTGGCCGGACCGATTCACCGGCTTCGCCTTTCTAGGAAGGATGGATCAAGCTGACGCGCCAGATCTCCTCGAGCGGCTGATTGAGGCGGGCATGGCCGGTCTGAAGATCGAGCTCGGGACCACCCGCGGCCTCCGTGCCGATTTCCGCTTCGACGGCGAGCGGGAGTGGCGCATCTTCGAGCGGCTGAATCAGCTCGGTCGGCCGCTCGTGCTGGACGTCAACGATGCTGGAGAGGAGGATGTTGTCGCCCTTCGCAAGGTGTCGGAGGCGTTTGCCAGCATGCCGATGGTGATATGTCACGTGGGCGGCGCGCCCACACCGGGCTGGGAGGAGCGGGCGATGCTGGCGAAGCGCTCCAACGGGTGGTTGGATCTCACGAATTTGTTCTGGGGGTTCAGTCCCGACGAGGAGGAGTATCCGTTCCCCCGCGCCCAGGAGTTGATCCGGTGGGCTGTCGAGCGCTTCGGGGCCGACCGAACGATGCTGGGAAGTGACTATCCAATCACACTGACCCGAGCGACCTACCAGCAGATCTTCGACTACGTCCGCCGGCACTGCCCGTTCCTCTCACCGGAGCAGAAGTCGAATATCGTGGGCGGAACTGCGGAGCGGTTTCTGAAGAGCTGGAGTTAGCGTATCATCGACGAGGGCGAGTCCCTGACAGACCCACGCCCTCGTCGATGATGCGCCCGGACTCGCTAATGCATCTGCTGGTCGCCATCTAGGTTCAGAGATTGAACACAATCCTGATGAGCCTGGTGCTGATGTCCTGGCCCGGTATCATCTCTGGTCTCCGGAAACGTTAGCTGCTGCCTCGTCTGCCGGCAAGGGGATTGGAGCAAGCCGACCGCATGCCTGGCTCTGCAAAGGCGGGTCAGAACTTCCGGTCGTACACCTGATCGAGACCGACCCAATGGCCAGGGCGTATGGCCGGCAACGCGTCGCGCTCCTGCGGTGTGAGTCTTATGTCCAACCCACCGATCGTGTCGTCGAACTGGCTCAAGTTGCGAGCGCCCACGATGGGGCAGGTTATCCGTGGCTCGGCCAGAATCCACGCCAACGCCAATTGAGCCGGAGTCACCCCACGCTCGCTTGCCGCCCCGACGAACCCCTCCACGATGTCCAATGCCTGCTCGGTATAGTAGCGATTGTAATAAGCCTGCGAGAACGCCAGCCGTGCCGCAGCGGGCAGAGGCGCATCCCGCCGGTACTTCCCCGTAAGCATGCCACCGGCTAGAGGGTTATAGACAACGACACCTAGCCCTTCCTCTACGCAGAGCGGCAGCATTTCGGTCTCAATGCTACGGTTAATCGCATTGTAGAGGGGTTGCATGCTCACGAAGCGGGACCATAAATGCCTGTCTGATGCGGCCAGATACTTGCTCAACTGCCAGCCCGTTAGATTGGAGCACCCGATGTAGCGCGCTTTGCCCTGTCGGACTATGTCGTTAAGTGCTTCGAGCGTCTCTTCGACTGGGGCATTCGGGTCCCAACGGTGGACCTGGTAGAGATCGATAACATCGGTTTGGAGCCGCCTCAGGCTGCCCTCGACTCCTTTCATTATGTGATACCGCGACAGGCCGCCGTCGTTAGGGCCAGGACCCATGTCGGCGTGAACCTTGGTACCAAGGATGATCCGGTCCCTGGTCCCGCGCTCTTTAAGCCAACGGCCCACCACTTCTTCGGAGACCCCCACTGAGTAGGCGTCGGCGGTGTCAATGAAATTGCCGCCCAGCTCGAGGAAGCGATCCATCAGCTTGAAGGACGTCTCCTCATCGGCCTCGTTACCAAAAGTCATCGTCCCCAGAGCAATGCGGGATACTTTGAGACCCGACTTCCCCAACCGCGTGTATTCCACGTGCTGCCTCCTTCCTTTGCTCGCTTACCTGCTCGCTTACCGGTCGATCTAGCAACTCCTCGGGACTGCCCGTCGAATTTGGAGACTGTTTGGTAGTACCCCATAATCTGCTCTTTGCCCTACTCACGCCCGACAAGCGCTAGCGGTGTGCTCGTTCACGTCGTGGGGCCCCGGATCCGCTGGGAGTCCCCGCAGACCTGGTTAGCGGACCGTATGATAACACTCTCAAGTGAAGGATCTTGGCTTTCTTGCTCCAACTTCACAACATTCCGTAGAGTCGGGCCACTCCAATCGGCGGACTCGTGTGTGCACGTTCACCCGTTCTACGAATCTATAGGCCGGAATGCGCTGACTAGAGATTCACGGAAAGTGTTGACATAGCCACAACTATTTGGTAGTATCCAGCTAACCTCGTTCTATCAGCCAGCATAGCGTTCTGCCTAGGAGTGTGATTAGTTCTCGTTGAGGAGGTATCACCTTGGCATCCGACGCAAGACAAGAGGGCGGCCACGTGAATGCGGGGGACATCAGCCCCTTTGGGGCCATGCCAGTACCTCGGTTCACGCCGGAGTTGCTGTCTCTAGTGAAGACCGGCGCGGTCTACAGCCTGGAGCACATCGTGGAGCCCGGAGTCCCCTACTGGGCTGGACATCCACCAACAGTAATCAGCCCCTACGTTCGTCACGGAGACATGCCCGAACTCGCCCCTGCTTCGGTGGCCAATGAGATCACTACCATCCCGATGCACGGGGGCACCCACATCGACGCTCTTTGCCACGTAGGCAGGTGGGTCGAAGGTGAGGTCCATCTGCACGGCGGCATCCGGGTCCGGGATGTGATGAACAGCCACGGCTACTCCGCCCTGGGAGCAGAGAACTTCCCGCCGATAATCCTTCGAGGGGTGCTGCTCGACATGGCTACCGACCACGGTGTAGAAGTGCTGCCGGACAGCTATGGCATCAGCGCCGCCGATCTGGAGCACTGCGCCAGGGCCCAGGGAGTGGAGGTACGCGAGCGGAGCGCTGTGTTAATCCGCACCGGTTTCTCCAAGTACTGGCGAACCGACAACGCTCGGTTCTCCAACTTTGGCGCTGGCCCCAACCTCGATGGTGCCCACTACCTGGCTGAACGGAAGATCGCAGCCATGGGCTCCGACACCGAGGCCATTGAGCAGTGGCCCTTCCCTGAGGGTTCGGATCCCCTTCCTGTTCATTCCTTCATGATCTACGAGCGTGGTATTCCTCATATTGAAAGCCTCTTTCTGGATCGGCTAGCCGCAGACCGTGTGTACGAATTCGTGTTCGTTGCTTTGCCCCTGAGGATTCGAGGGGCCACTGGTTCTCAGATCCATCCCATCGCCATAACTTAAGTTGAGGCCAAGCGTCGTCCGGCCTTATCAACTTTAAGTGAAGATCCTCGCTTCTGAACGTTCTTGGTGCTAGTCAGCTGTGACATGAAGGCTGTTCGACAGGGACCTCCATCTTGTAGCGCTGTATAACGAAAGAGAGGGAACGCATGCGAGCTGCGGTCTGGTATGGAAGAAGAAATACTAAGGTGGTCGATGTGCCCGATGCACCCAGCCCAGGCCCTGGAGAGGTCAAGATCAAGATTGGCTGGGTGGGAGTGTGCGGAACTGACTTGCATGAGTACTCTGTGGGGCCTGTGTTTATGCCGATTGAGCCTCATCCGCTGACGGGTAAAGCTGCGCCGTTGATTCAGGGACATGAGTTCGCCGGCATTGTGGTCGAGGTCGGCGAGGGAGTGGAGAACTTCAAGCCAGGTGACAGGGTAACAGCGGACTCTGCCACGTGGTGCGGCAAATGCTGGGCCTGTCTGCGTCACGAGTACAGCCTGTGTGAGAAAGCGGCTTTCCTCGGCTTAGGCCGCGACGGCGTCTTTGCCGAGTACGCGACCATACCCGCCGGTCCTGTTTTCCACATCCCTGATAATCTGTCCCTCCAAAACGCCTCTTTTTGCGAGCCAACCGCTGTTGCCGTTCACGCCTTGCGCAAAGGCCGGTTGCAGGTCGGCGAGAATGTGATGGTAATAGGTGCCGGCAATCAAGGTCTGCTGACCTATCAAATCCTCAAGCACTCCGCCGCTGGTCAGGTGTTTGTGGTCGCCCGAAAGGGCATGAGGGGCGACGTAGCCCGGTCTTTGGGGGCTACTGTCCTGGATCCTACTGAGATCGATGTGGTGGCCGAGGTCAAGAAGCGAACCGGCGGCATTGGTGCAGATGTCGTTATCGAGACCGCAGGCCAAGCTGGGACCGCGCAGATGGCACTTCGAGCTTGCAGGACCCTCGGGCGCGTCGTCCAGGTAGGATTCTTCGAGGGCCCAGTCACGGTAGAGATGAACGACCTGCTGTTCCAGGAGAGGGAGTGGATCGGCATTCTTAACAATGGCGGGGAGTTTCCCGAGGCAATCCAATTTCTCGCTAACGGATGGGTAGATCCCACTCCCATGATAAGCAACCGGATCCTTCTGGAAGATGTGGTGGAAAAGGGGTTGGAGGAGTGCGTGGTCAACAAGCGTGGCAATGTGAAGGTGATAGTGAACTGTAACCGCGATCTATGGGACGCATAGCCCTGGTCGGGTTAAATCACCGAGAACATTCCCTCGAGCGATGGAACGCCAACGAAGGCGCCGTGGGAGTGAAACTAGCGTGGGGTATCCCAGAAGCCCCCAGGAAAGGAGGTGTCCGAGAGTACAGGCTACTGGGTCTTGCGCGGAGCGGCCTCAAGGTACTGGGCTAGCGAACCTCGGGTCTCTAGATTTCTACGTTCCAAGAGGAGGAGAGTGAATCCATGAGGGACCGAAAGCGTGTTCTCTTGCTTATCACAGCGGCTATCACTTCCGTCGCTCTGTTGGTAGCGTGCCAGTCGTCCCCACCACCAGCTCCGACTTCTGCGCCGAAACCGGCCGCTGAGCCGACCAAGGCTGTCGCACCAGCTGCGGCTCCAACCGCTGCGCCCGCGGCAGCTCCGACCACGGTATCCGCACCTGCCGCACCAGCGAAGAAGACTATAAGGATAGGCGTGGTGCAGATGACTCAGGACATTCAGGTCCAGGTAGCGATGAAAGACGGCATGCAGGAAGCTGCCAAGAAGATGGGCGTTGAATTAACCCTCTTCGACGGCATGCAGAAGGTCGATCGCCAGATATCGGCCATGGAGGATATGATCGCCAACAAGGTCGACGCGATCATTCTGAACCCGGCCGATGCCGCTGGCATCATCCCCGCAGTGGAGGCTGCTAACAAGGCGAACATCCCGGTCATTACGTTCGATACCGATGCTAAAGGTGGCAAGCGGGCCGTGTTTGTAGAGTCGGACAACCACCGATTCGGGCAGTTGGACGGCGAGTACCTGGTCTGGGCTTTGAAGGGCAAGGGCGAGATAGGCATACTCGACTGGCCATATGTGTCGGCAGTTACCGATCGGGACGACTCATTCATGGGAGTCATTCGCCACTTCCCCGGCATCAAGGTCGTGCAGACCGAGATGGCGTCTACGCGAGAGAAGGGGATGACCGCCGCAGAGAATATTCTGCAGGCTCATCCTAAAATCAGCGCCATCTGGGCGATTAACGATCCTGGAGGCCTTGGCGCCGAGCAGGCCATAAAAGCCCGCGGTCTTGACGGCAAGGTCATCATTGCGGGTGGTGACGGAGATATGGAGGCCGTCAAGCTGATTAAGGATCCCAACTCGTCATACAAGTACGACTCGGCGCAGTTTGGCAAGGAAATTGGCCGACAAGCCCTGATGGCCGCTTACAACACGGTGCTGGGCCAGCAGGTCATTCAGCACGTGCTGATCCCGGTAATGCCGATCACCATACAAAATGCGGACAATTACAAAGGCTGGACGGGCGATATTCCCAGCGACCTGACTCCACCCTGGTACTCGACACCGGAGTGGCAGGATCTGTCGAAGCAGATCAAGTAGGACGCCTCTGCACGAACAGATGCGCGGAGGGGCGGCCTGCCGCCTTCACGGCGAGCTGCCCCTCCGGAGGCCATTGCCGAGCGACAGACCAGCCGCTTGGAGATAGTTCGCGCCAAGCAGGGAGTAGCCAATATGCTGCAGATTAGGGGCCTTACCAAAGCCTATCCAGGAACCGTGGCCTTGGATGGTGTCGATTTCGATGCCTACGACGGGATGGTCAATGTCATCGTCGGGGAGAACGGCGCAGGCAAGTCGACGTTGGTAAAGATCGTGGCTGGAGCTGTGCAGAGGGATGCCGGCACCGTCGTCATCGACGGGGAGAAGGTTGAAATCCGAGATCCTCGTCATGCTCAGCAACTGGGTATCGCCGTAATCTACCAGGAATTCAGCCTGCTGTCGGAATTGAGCATTGCCGAGAACATCTTCCTTGGCCGTGAACAGGTTCGGCGTCTTCCTGGCGTAGTTGACTTCGGTACTATGCGTCGGCGAGCCGATGAGCTGTTGGTCTCCATCGGGCTGACCATCCCCTCTACGACGCCGATACGCGACCTATCCAATCCTCAGCGCCAAATGGTAGAGATTGCGAAGGCTCTCTCGGCCGGAGCGCGCATACTGCTCATGGACGAGCCGTCGGCAGTGCTCACAGAGGCGGAGTTAGTTAGTCTCTACAATGCCATCGATCGCCTCAAGGAACGAGGCGTTGCCATTGTCTACATCTCTCATCGCTTAGACGATGTGTTCCGGGTTGCAGATCGCATTACCGTCCTAAAGGATGGGCACCTAGTGTCCAGCATTGAGGCAAACAAGACTACCCCTGACGTCATTGTTAGCCAAATGGTTGGACGGGGACTCGATTATACCCACGTCCCACGGAACGAGTCCGCTGCCCAGAAGATAATTCTAGAGGTTCGTGGCTACTCCCGGGGCAACGCGGTGCACGACGCCAGTTTTCAGGTTCGTAGCGGGGAGATACTTGGGTTGGCAGGGCTGGTTGGTTCCGGCCGTACTGAACTGGCACGGCTGATCTTTGGGGCTGACCGTCGAGATAACGGTGAGATGTTCTTCGAGGGGCAGCGAGTCGAGGTTCGTCAGCCGAGGGACGCGATTCGGCTGGGGATAGGGCTGCTGCCCGAGGACCGCAAGACCGAGGGGCTGCTGCTCGAAATGTCGGTCAAAGATAACATTTGCCTGGCGGGCCAGCGGCGGTTTCAGACGTTCGGCTTCCTTAACGGCAGACAGGAGGTCAGCACGGCTGAAAAGTTCGTCAAGAGCATGAGGATACGCACTCCCTCAATCGACCAGCTTGCGATGTTTCTGAGCGGTGGCACTCAGCAAAAGGTGGTGCTTGCCAAGTGGCTGGCAACTGATTGTAAGGTAATCATTCTCGACGAACCTACCAGGGGGATCGACGTCGGTGCTCGCGCTGAGATCTATCAGATCCTCCAAGACTTGAGAGATAGCGGCCTAGGGGTCGTGGTCATATCCTCAGATCTGCCGGAAGTTGCGCGGCTGTGTGACAGGACGCTTGTTATGTATAAAGGACGCATTGTCAAGGAGCTTTCCCGAAGAGAGGCCACGGTTGAGACACTCTTGGCCTACTCGGTCGGGCACTTCGGCGAGGAGGGGAACGGGCATGCAAACGGTCGGCACTGAGAATCCGGCGGCAGTCGCGACACCACCCGGGCGCCGCCAGAGTTGGGTTAGTAGGGCTGGGCGCTCCCAGTCAGCGAGGGTTCTGCTGGGGTTGATACTACTGGTGGTGCTTTTCTCTCTAGCCACCCCTCACTTTCTGGAGCAGCGGAACCTCTTCAACGTAGCGAGGCAGATCACGATGTTGGCCATCGTCGCTTTCGGCATGACGGTGGTGTTGTTGTCGGGAGGCATCGACCTATCGGTGGGATCGGTCATGGCGGTCACGGGGGTGGCGGTCGCTGCGTTGATGAAGCGATACGATATGGCCGTTCCGGTAGCAGTGCTGCTAGCGCTCCTGGTGGGTTTGGGCATCGGCAGCATTAACGGGATGGTCAGTAACTACCTGGGTATACCGGCCTTTATCGCCACCCTGGCGATGATGACCATCGCGCGAGGGCTGGTGCTGTTGTACACTAAGGCTACACCGATCTACGATTTCCCTCCCAGCTTCGACTTCATTGGTCAGGGGTATGTGGGGCCGGTTCCTTTCCCAGTCATCGTGCTGTTCCTCATGTTTGGGTTGATCTACGCAATGCTGCGGTTCACGGTGCTGGGTCGGTACGCCTATGCGATAGGTGGAAGTGCCGAGGTGTCTCGTCTCTCCGGCATCAACGTCAAGCTGAACAGCACCTTCCTCTTTGCCATCAGTGGTTTGTGCGCCGGTTTGGCAGGGATCATTCTGGCTTCCAGGATGGGTGCAGGGGAGCCAACGGCAGCGTCGGGCATGGAACTGGATGCCATCGCCGCTGTGGTGGTCGGCGGGACTTCCCTCTTTGGGGGAAAGGGCACTCTGGTGGGGACGTTGCTGGGTGCCTTCCTCATGGGGGTCCTGGCCAACGGGCTTTCTCTGATGGGTATCGAGCCGTTCATACAGATGGCAATCTCCGGCGTGATAATCATCCTGGCTGTGACCATCAGCGCACGAGGTCATTGATAGCCAACGAGCCGAAGCGGGTCGTCGACAGGAGGCGAGCAGAATGAGAGGGTGCTGGTTATGGCGACTGTCACTGATTATGGTGGTCGCAATGGTAGCGACTCTAGTGCTGATTGGGTGCAGCAGTGGGGGAGGGCTCCAGTCCCTGAGCATCGAACCTACGCAGGTGACCATGCAGTCGCGGGGAGCGAACGTGCAACTGAAGGCTATCGGCAGGAAGACTGATGGGACTCTGGCTACGGACGACGATATGCATCTTCGCTGGAGCTACAGCGATGGCTCCGTAGCTACGGTGGACCAGTCAGGACTGCTTCGCGGGGTGCTGCCTGGCGATGCGACGGTGAGCGTGAAGTCGGAGACCTATGGTCTGACAGCGACGATCGAGGTTCAGGTGAAGAAGCCCAAGTTCAGCCCTGCCGACATGCAGAAGAAAGTGCAGACGGTGATCGATGCTGTGACAGGGCTCAAGGTGTCGTCGGGTGACGCTGATGACCCGGCGGCAGTCACGAACGAGCTGAAAGACATAGGACACAGCCTGACGGAAGCGAATAAGTACATCGGGCAGGGTACCAATAATACCCTTGCCAGCGTGGAGTTGCTGAACGCTGCCAATTATATGGATGCGCTGGTCCCTAAGACCAAGGGATCCCTGGCTGACGCGTTGACCAAGGAGTCGAAACTGACGAGACAGTATCGGGATGAGCTGTTCGCCTACTAGGCTTCGGAAGGAGAACGAAGCTGCTTCCGGATCGTGATGCCGGGTCTCGTGCAGAGGAGGTACCGGGGTCACATGAAGAGGAGAATATTGGTGGGCGCAGATGGCTCGAAAGGTATTGGTAGAAGCGAGGCAAGCATGGAATCCAGTGGGCCCAAGTACTCCGTTCAGGTGTTGATCGACGCAGCGTCAATTCTCGGATCCTTCGGTCGCCGCAACCATCCACTCGGGGTGGCGGAGATAAGTAGCGCTGTCAGCATCGGACGCAGCAAGGTCCATCGATTGCTTGATACGCTTCGGTTTCTGGGGTTTGTCGAGCAGGATCAGGTGACTAGAAAGTACCGCCTCGGGTTCCGTACCTTTGAGCTCGCCGCCGCTGCCGCGAGCAGGTTCGACCTGGGACCCGCTGCGCGGCAGGCGGTCCAAGAGTTAGTGTGGTCGACCGGCGAGACTGTGAACGTCGGAGTGCTCCACGGGTACGACGTGGTGTATGTGGACAGCGTGCGGGGATTTGGCCCTTTGCGTCTGGAGGTCGAGTTGGGCAGCCGCGCCCCCGCCACCGCTACGGCTCTCGGAAAGGCGATGCTTGCCTTTGAGTCTGCAGAACTGGTGGATCAGTTTCTGGCCCAGCCGCTGGTTGCAGTCACACGCAATTCCATAACGGACCCGGCCCGGCTTCGAGAGGAACTGGGCCGAACCCGTGAGACGGGCTACGCCCTGGATGACGAGGAAAGCTTCCTCGGCCTCCGGTGCGTTGCGCTTCCGCTGCGCGACTACACGGGGGCGCCGACGGCGGCCATAGCCATCTCGGGACCGGCAGGCCGGCTCCCCATGTCAAGATTGTTGGATTTGGTCAATCCGTTGCGGGAGACAGTGGAGCGGATCTCTGGGTCTAGGGAGTACGCAGATATCAGCTAGTCTTTGATTATTCTGGATACAGCCAACATACGTCACAGTAGACTTCGCAGAAAGGAGTTTGCGGATCCCGGGGGCCCAGGGGGTGTATGTGCCTCGTGAGGAGTCAATGCGGGAGGCCGTCCGAGATTTCATCTGCCGGCCCGCAGGCGTTGGCATCGAATCATAGAAGAGGAGAGATGCAGGTGGAAACTGGCCATCCTTCGTCGAATGACAGGATCCCGGCCCGAAGTGACCAGGTGGAGTCGGTGGGTGGCATTCCTCGCCGAATCCTCGGCCGAACGGGAGAGGTGGTTTCTCTTGTTGGTCTGGGTGGATGGCATATAGGGAAGCAGCCTGATGAACGAGAGAGCATCGAGATTATTCGCACTGCCCTGGATAACGGCATCAACTTCTTGGATAACGCCTGGGACTACCACGGGGGCGTGAGCGAGATCCGCATGGGAAAGGCGCTGAAGGACGGCTATCGCGAGAAGGCGTTTCTCATGACGAAGATCGACGGCCGAACCCGAGAGGCAGCGACCAGGCAACTAGAGGAGTCTCTTCGCCGCTTACAGGTAGATACTATCGACCTGCTGCAAATCCACGAGGTCATCCATCCGGAGGATCCCGAGCGGGTGTTCGGGCCCGGGGGCTCGATGGAGGCGCTCGTTGCCGCGAGGGAGGCAGGGAAGATTCGCTACATCGGGTTCACGGGCCACAAGGATCCGGATATCCACCTGAACATGCTGCGCACGGGCTTCGCCCACGGGTTCACCTTCGACGCCGTGCAGATGCCTCTCAACGTAATGGACTACCATTACCGCAGTTTCGCGAAGAACGTGCTGCCAGTTCTTCTCGAACATGGCATAGGCGTCTTGGGGATGAAGCCAATCGGCTTCTCCTTCTTGTTGATGAGCTGCACCGTCTCCGCCGTGGAGTGTCTTCGATATGCCATGAATCTACCTGTCTCGGTGGTGATCACCGGCTGCGACTCCATGCCGATCCTGCGCCAGGCTCTGGAAACGGCTCGATCATTCCAACCATTATCCGAGGAGGAAGTGGCGTCGCTGCTGGCGCGCACCGAGGCGGCCGGGTCGCGCGGAAGGTTCGAGCTGTTCAAGACCACACGGCTGTTCGACGACACTTACTTTAGTCCAGAGTTATTGGGGTGAGCTTGAGATACATAGGGTTCTCGGAGAAACTCGCGTATCGGTCAGCCAGTTGGTTAGGCGAGTTCGAGAAGTGGCTGCATCGTGGCTCTCCGGGGGCGTAGTGGTCGAGGCCATTCACCGCGGCTCCTTGCCCTTCAGCCGGCGCAGCCCGAGAACCGAGACATAGTGCCAAGAATTGGATCTTGAGACGAGCTGCCGCCACGAAACTCGTGAGCAATGGTGCTCCGCGACCTTCGTCGCCGTGTGCACCGACCGTCGAGTTCTACGAAGCGGGCGCCGCGAAGTTCCCTGACCGGGTCGTTGAGCTAGTTGAAGCTCCGCTGGAACTGCTGATCGGGGAGCGCTTCGAGTTAGGCCAGAGCGCATCTCGCTGAAGATTGAGAGTCTTCGCGTCAGCGCCGGAGACGGTGTAGTGTGGGTTGCAAGTCGCGTCACCGAGGAAGGCTGTCATCACCAGGCGGCTGGTCGTTGAAGTGCCTCGGATGTGAGCCAGCCGGGGGAGGTTATTGCTTGATGCGTCCTCCACCAAGGCGCAACAAGCGGAGTAGGCAAGCCTCATCGCACCCAGGTTTTCCCACACATCTTGTTGAAGGAGGGTTCAATGGCTGAGCAATCCAAGGTTACCGTAAACCAGCTGGTGGACATGAAGCGACGCGGCGAGAAGATCGCCATGATTACCTGCTACGACTACCCCAACGCCCTCTTGGTGGACAGGGCAGGCATGGACATCGTCCTGGTGGGAGACTCCCTTGGCATGACCGTCCTGGGTTACCCCAACACCCTGCCCGTCACCATGGAGGAGA
>JAJYKO010001007.1 GCA_021788565.1 Chloroflexota bacterium | reverse complement strand
CCTGGACCAGGCCAAGAAGTTCCTCAGTCAATCCAACTACAAGGGAGAGCCCATTCGCTACTTGACCACCCAGGATTACCCCAATATGTACCAGGAAGCCGTGGTATTGAACCAGGACTTCCAGGCACTCGGGCTCAACACGAAGCTCCAGGTGTTGGACTGGGCTTCATTGATATCCCAAAGGGCCAAGCCGGAGGCGTGGGAACTCTTCGTTACATGGAATGGCTACTACACCGACCCTTCCCTCATGGACTGGATGAACCCCGACTACCCGGGCTGGTGGACCAACCCCCAGATCGATGCACTACGCACCAAGTTGTTGGAGACCACGGACCAGAAGGCGCGGTTTAGCATCTTCGAGGATGTCCAGCGCCTCTTCTACGAACAGATACCCATATTGAAGCTGGGCGACGTGCGAGACCTCTGGCTTATCAGCCCCAAGCTGAAAGAGATCGGGACGTATCCAACACCCTACTTCTGGGACGCCTACTTGACCAAGTGACACAGCCGTCGTAAGGAGTCATGGTGGGCACACAGATTCTTCGTCGTCTACTGACGCTGGTGCCGGTGCTGGCAGTTGTGGGCGTAGTCGTCTTCGTGCTGGTGCATGTGGCGCCGGGCGACCCCGCGGCAGTGATGGCCGGCAATGAGGCGACCCCCGAGCGGATTGCGCAACTGCGCCACGAGATGGGCCTCGACCTACCAGTATGGGAACAGTTCGTAACATGGGTTACCGGTGTGGCGCGGGGAGATCTGGGGCGATCCTACTTCCTGGACGAGCCGGTCACGGAGTCGCTGGTGCAGCGGATGGAGCCGACGGGCCTGCTCACCCTTTACGCGCTGCTGTTCTCTATCCTGATTGGTCTGCCGGCCGGAATCATCGCGGCTCTGAGACGCAACTCCTGGATCGATCGGTTAACCATGGTGACATCGCTGGGAGGGGTCTCCATCCCCTCCTTCTGGCTCGGCATTCTGCTTATCCTGGCCTTTGCCGTTCGGCTGCGAGTGCTGCCGGCAGCGGGCTACGTCTCCTTCGCGAAGGACCCGCTGGAGAACTTCCGTTACCTGCTGATGCCGGCCTTCTCTCTGGGCCTGCAGTCGGCCGCACTCCTGGCTCGAGTGGTGCGCTCCAGCATGCTGGACGTGCTGCAGGACGACTATGTGCGTACGGCTAGGGCTAAGGGTCTGCGTGATCGCATCGTGCTGGTCCGTCACGCCTTGCCCAATGCGATGATTCCGACGCTTACGATCATCGGCAACTCCCTAGGCACTCTCCTGGGAGGGGCGATCGTGACGGAACAGGTATTCAACATACCGGGGGTAGGGCGGCTGGTCGTGGAGAGTGTACTGCGCCGAGACTTCCCGGTTATACAGGGTGCGGTGCTGGCTATCGCAGCAGTGTATGTGCTGGTGAATCTGGTAGTAGATATCGCATATGTGATCGCCGATCCTCGAATACGGGAGACAAGCCACTGATGCTGGTAGACGGCCTGGTACAGCGCCTCTCTCCATCGGCTTCTTCCCGCTCATCCCGATGGCACTGGATTTGGCTATTGTCTCGTGACTCAGGCGCAGTCCTGGGGGGCTTCATCCTGGCGGTGGTGGTCATCTCCGGTGTAGTCGGTCCTTACCTGACGGGCTGGGGCGTACTCAAAGTGGACCCCATGAACCGCCTTCTTCCGCCGTCTGGCAGCCATTGGCTGGGGACCGACGGCTTCGGACGAGATGTGCTCACGCGCACGCTGTACGCAGCGCGTATCTCGCTCCTAGTGGGTCTGGCAACGATGATCGGTTCGACAGTGCTGGGGACCGCGGTCGGGCTCATCGCCGGCTACTTCAAGAGGATTGATGGCTCTGTCATGCGAGTGATGGACGGCTTCATGGCCTTTCCCAGCATTCTGCTGGCCATCGCCATCATGGCCAGCCTGGGGCCGCGTACGGAGAACGTGATCGTGGCTCTGACGATCGTCTACCTGCCACGCATTGCCAGGCTGGTGCGCGGCCAGGTGCTGGTGGTGCGTCAGATGCTGTACGTGGAGGCGGCGCGTGCTCTAGGCGCGGGCGACTGGCGTATCCTTCTGTTGCACACGCTGCCGAACTGCGTTTCACCGCTTATCGTGCAGGGTAGCTTCACCTTCGCCTTCGCGGTCATCAGCGAGGCCTCGCTGTCCTACCTGGGAGCCGGCGTGCCGCCCGAGCTTCCGACCTGGGGCAACATGCTGCACGAGGGGGTGCCGCTGATGGCGGCGGCATGGTGGATGTCGATCTTCCCGGGTATCGCCATCGCCGTCACCGTACTCAGCCTGAACCAACTGGGTGATGGTCTAAGGGACTCCCTCGACCCTCGTATTCAGAGACGCTGACCATTTCCAAGATGGTCACCATACGTTACCTGTAG
Organism: Chloroflexota bacterium; assembly: GCA_021788565.1. The sequence continues at coordinate 531 of JAJYKO010001007.1, read as the reverse complement.
GAGGCAGCGCATGAACAGTTACGCTGGCAACATCGGGCAATCCAAATGGGACCTGGATACCCCAGCCCTCCTAATAGACCTGCCGGCAATGGAGCGCAACATCGCCCGTATGGCCGCGTTCTTTGCCGATAAGAAGGCGAAGCTGCGTCCACACGCCAAGACGCACAAGTGTCCGACCATATCGCACAAGCAGCTTGCGGCCGGCAACGCGGTGGGGATCACCTGCGCCAAACTCGGCGAGGCCGAGGTGCTCGCGGCGGCCGGCATCAAGGACATCCTGATCGCGAATCAGATCGTGGGGCCACAAAAGATAGCGCGCCTCATGGGCCTGGCTCACCACGCCGATGTGATGGTGGCCGTGGACGACCCCATCAATGTGGAACAGCTCTCGGCAGCGGCGGTGGATGCTGGGGTACGACTTCGGGTGCTGGTGGAGGTCAACATCGGCATGAACCGCTGTGGCGTGGAGCCGGGTGAACCGGCCCTGGAGCTTGCCCGCAAGGTGTCCGAGGCGAGGGGCCTGAGATCGGA
>JAJYKO010001006.1 GCA_021788565.1 Chloroflexota bacterium | reverse complement strand
CTCTGGACTTTGCCTACCGCGTCCACACCGACGTCGGTCACAGATGCGTCGGCTCGAAAGTCAACGGACGGCTGGTGTCCCTGGACTATCAGCTCCAAAACGGTGACATCGTCGAGATCCTGACCTCAAAGAGCTCGCGAGGGCCCAGCCGCGACTGGCTGAATCCCAACCTGAACTACATTAAGACCGCCCACGCGCGAGACAAGATCCGGCAGTGGTTCAAGCGGCAGCAGCGTGACGAGAACATCGCCAGAGGCCGTGAGATGCTTGAGAAGGAGCTGAAGCGGCTCGGCATCGAGCACACGAAGCTGGAGGAGATCGCGGCGGCCTTCAAGTTCGATAAGGTGGATGATTTCCTCGCGAGCGTGGGCTATGGCGATATCAATACCCACCAGGTGGCGCAGCGGCTGGCCCCTCCTCCTCAGGAGGAAGAGGAGATCCCGACCATTGCCGCTCTACCTCCTCCGCCGGATACCCGAGGCATCCAGGTCCAGGGAGTTGGCGACCTTCTTACGCGGCTGGCGCGTTGCTGCAACCCTGTGCCCGGGGATCCCATCGTGGGGTTTATCACCAGAGGCAAGGGAGTCACCGTGCACCGGGCCGACTGTCCGAGCGTGCTGAACGAGGACGAACCGGAGAGGTTAGTGAAGGTGGAGTGGGGCCGCACTGAGCACACCACCTTCCCGGTCACCATCCGAGTAGAGGCCTGGGACAGAGAGGGCATTCTCAGGGACGTGGCGGCGGTTGTCGCCGACGAGAAAGTTAACATAAGTGCGGCCAACGTGACGGTCCACAAGGACCGCACCACTACTCTAACAGCGACCCTGGAGATCATCAGCATCGATCGCCTGGCCAGGGTGCTCGCAAAGATCGAGGGGATAAAGGACGTCTTTAGCGTCACCCGCGATGGAGCACCCGCCGGCCGTTCCTAGCTACTTGCCGACCAGGCTCACGTTGGCGATGGAGCTGTCGAAGGTGTGTCCTGCCCCGAGAATCTCCACCGAGATGACGTACACGGGCCTCGGGCTCACCTGCATCAGGTCACCGTTGTAGGATATCCATTCCCCTGTCGGGACCTGCTCGCCGTTCGGAGTAGGGCTGTTGTCAGGGTTGGACACGAAGAAGCCGTGAGTCCAGTCGATCTGGCCCCCCGTGTTATCCCTGTAGATCACGCGGATCATCGCAGGGTACTCGTACCCCATGTACCCGCCGCCAGAGAGGTTCTGCCCTGTCACCTTTATGTCAGCCTTCAGACGCAGGCTCTGGTAGTCGGTGACGTCCTTGTTGACCGGCTGAGCCAGCCCGGTCTCGTTATGAGTCTCCTGGGGGCTTATTCTCTGAATGTGAAGGGCAACCACCTCATTGCCTCCTACGTTTTCAGAGACGAGCGTGCGCTGGCCCAGCTCTACCGGCCGTCCAGGCTCGTTGCGATCGATCGGCTGCCAATCGCTGAACCCCTGAGCGAAGTTGCCGTTCTGGATCAGTGGGTCCCCCTCTGGCATCGGCCCGGAAACACCTTTCGCGGAGAGGAGGGCCTTCTCCCCGTTGGTAATCTCTACCGGCCCGCCGGTGCCAGATACCGATGCCGAGCCCTCGCGTGAGGACAGACGGGTCTGATCGTTGGAAACCTCCACACCGTAGTTCCCAGGGGCTAGCAGCGCGGAACCGTAGGGCATAATAACGAGGAACTGGTTAGATTTCTCAGGCGGGGAGCCTACCAAAAACCTGGCGGTGCCCTTGTTCACCTGAATCGCGATGCGGCTAAAGCCATTATGGAACTGGCTTTGCTCGATCTCCTTCAGCGCGATCTCTGATCCCGAGTAGAGCTTGATTTTCGTGCCGCCGAACAGCGAGAGGGACGCGCTGGCGCCCTGACCTACCATCACTACGTCCCCTTCCCTGAAATGCATGTTGTCCGTGGCGTTGACCACTGTCGACGTCACCGAGTCGCGGAACAGTACGATGCCGGATTCGAGAGACAGCGTGGCCCGCCCGGGGACGGTGGCCGTGTCGTAATAATGCTTGCCCCCCAGGAAAGCCCCGATGACCAGGACCCAGAAGACGGCGAACGCGGTTGAGAGCACCAGCCAGGCCGCGGTCTGGGGATTCCGTTTCCGACCAGGAACGAGTATGGAGCCATCGCCGGCCGACTGGCCGGCGACCCCGTAGCTAGCCCTCATCTATGACTTGCTCTCTCTTCTTCTTCCTCACAACCTCTACGGGGGGCAGGACCTCGGTGATCTGGACCTGGCCGACCGCCTGCTTCGCGGTCTTTTTCGGTTTCTTTGCCTTGTCGTCGCGCTTATCGCGGTTGCCCATGCGACGTTACCTCCTTCAGTAGTTCAAATAAAGAGGCTGTAACGAGTGTATCAAGCGGGCCACAGGCTGTAAAGCCGCTAATTGCCGCTATCGCCACCGGTTCGCTTCGCCTCGAACGCCGCGGCTCGAGACGCCCTGTTCGCAACCCTTGCATCCTCGTCCACGGGCACGTATTTCCGATTGAAATCCGTCAGTAGCGCGAGAAACGCCCCCGATCGTATTGACTGGCGAATCTCCTTCGCCAGCCTGAGCAAGAAATGCAAGTTGTGGATGGTGGTGAGCCTGAGACCCAGGATTTCGTCGGACTTTATCAGGTGTCTGAGGTATGCCCTGGAAAAGTGGCGGCAAGTATAGCAATCGCAGGCCTCTTCCACGGGCGACGGGTCGTCGGCATAGCGGGCGTTGCGGATGTTGAGTCGTCCTCCGCGCGTGAAGAGGGCACCGTTCCGGGCGATGCGCGTCGGCAAGACGCAGTCGAACATGTCGACCCCGCGGGCCACACATTCGAAAAGGTCCTCCGGCGACCCCACTCCCATCAGATACCTGGGCTTGTTCTCAGGAAGGAGCCGGGTTGTGCCCTCCAGGACGGAGTACATTTCCTCCTTGGGCTCA
>JAJYKO010001005.1 GCA_021788565.1 Chloroflexota bacterium | reverse complement strand
GTGGAGACACACCGGCGGGGGACGGAGAAGGCTGGGGCCGTGGGGGCCGTGAACGACGGTGCGGACTGGGAGCAGGGCTTCGTCGACTTCCACCGGCCGGATGCGGTGAGGATCCTGGACTGGGGCCATGCCACGGAGCATCTGGCGGCGGGGGCTCAGGCGGTGCTGGGATCTGGGACGGCCGAGACCTCCGAGTGGCTCTCGGTCGAGCTCCACGAACTGAAGCACGGGGACTCGGATGGGGTGCTCTCGGCGCTGCGTGGGCTGAGGGACAGCCTGCTGGTGAATGGTGGGGGACAAGGCGGAGGGGGTAGTCCGGAAGGAGCAAGCGGTGGAGGGGAAGGGAGCGAGGCGCAAGAGGGCGAGGAAGTCTTCGAGGTAGTTCCCGGCAGGGAGCAGGACTTCAAGACGGTGAGCCAGCACCTGGAGTATCTGGAGAAGCGACGAGATCAGGTATGCCGAATTCATAGCTGCAGGTCTGCCGATAGGCAGCGGGATAGTGGAGAGCGCCAACAAGCTTGTGGTGGAGGCCAGGCTCAAAGGGGCAGGGATGCACTGGGAGGGCGGGCATGTGAACCCCATGGTGGCCCTAAGGAACGTGGTCTGCTCCGATCGCTGGGATGAGGCTTGGGCTCTGATAGCCGAGCGACTGCGGCTGGGGCCAAGGGAGCGGGCGGAGATGCGGCGAGCAGGGCGCCAGCGTGAGAGAGCTGCGCTGGAGCAAGGGGCCGTTCCGGAAGAGTGCGTGGTAGTGCGGGGGGAAGATCCAACACCGGTGCCGATGGCGGCCGACCCGGAGCCGGTGCCCACTGGGGTCAAGGACAAGCACGCCAACGATGCAGCTAAGGCAGCCGGTGCTCCGCGACGACCGGCACCAAACCACCCTTGGAGGCGCATGGCTATCGGCCATGCCCAACGGGCCGCGTAGTACCACAACATGACTCAGCCGGAATCTTGAGACGCACCCTCGCGGGTGCTCCTTGACGACGGGACCCACAAGTACGTCTGGGGCCTGGGCCTCGCCTTCGCGGTGGACAGCTCGGGCAACCCCCTGGTCTACCACACCCTTGATCTAAGCGCGCTCGAACGCCATCAGGAATTCGTCGCGCGAAATCCCCGCCTGTGAGCAGATCGTCCTAAGGGTCGAGCCTTTGAGACAACTGTGGTTCGGCATGGTCAGTGGTGTCAGACTGCCGTCGGCCTTCTCTCAGACCATAGAGATGTGCTCCCGCTCCCGAACGAGCCGAAAACCCAGCGACTCGAACGTTCGGACGACTTTGGCCTTCGGGGCATCGACCGGAAAGTGAGGCATCAGGCGGAAACGGCCGTCTCGGCTACGAAAGCCTCCAGCACGGGGGAGTCCGTCAGGAGGACATCCACGCCGAAGGTGTCCACGTGGAACTGTATAGCGGACTTCATGTCCGCCATAGCCTCCTCGTAAGTATCGCCCTCACCGACAACCACTCCCTTCAACCCGAGAGGATAGACTACGTAGCCGTCAGGGTGCTTCTCGACGACGACTTTGATCTGCCTCATTCGAAATGTGCCTCCTGCGCCCCTCTATGGATCAAAGGCGACCCAGCGCCATGTTACCACTCGCCGAGACAGGCGAGAAGGCCGTAGAGCAGGCATCAACCGCCCTGGTGCGGCGGGGGCTAATCCCCGGCCAGCAGGAGGCGCGTGCGGGTTATCTGGCAGTCGGCGGGGTCGAGGCCAAGCTCCCGCAGCACCTCGTCGGCGCGGCCGGCGCCCTGCGCATCGGCCCGTAGCCTCATGCGCACCACCGGGTGCCCAGCCTCCTCTCCCGCTTCCAGCGCCCGGATCATCGGCCGCAAGTCGTATTCGACCACCTTGCCATCCCGGGCTCTGTCGCGTGGGAGCGACGACGCGGCGAGCACTCGGCCAGTTTCGACAATCAGGGCATCGAGGATGCCGGCTGGGCAACGGACGCTGTACTCGGCGGCGTGGATGAGACGCTGGATCGGGGGCGCGTCCGCCGGCACCTCCGTTACGTCAACCACCTCGAGCCCCTCCGGCATCTCCCGAGACAGCTCTGCCGACGCACTGTCCAGGGCCCTGGGCTCCTCCAGATGGACGTCCAGTAGCTCGGCCCAAGCGGCGACGCCGACCGGAAGGGCCGCGGCGAAGGAGAGCTTCGGGTGCGGATTGAAACCCTGGCTGTACGCGAGCCGCCACCCAGCGCGTCGCAGCACCCTCTCCCAGGCCCGCATCATATCCAGGTGCGACAGGTACCGTACGCCGCCGTCCCGCGCAAAGGTTATCCTGAGCCTCTGCACCGTCAGCACCCCCCGTAGATCTGCCGGACACCGCACGCCAGGCACTTCGACCAGCGGCAATCGGGCGATAGCTCGGCACACAGGCCCCGCTCATACTCTCGCACAAGGAATCGCTTCTCGACACCGGTAGAGATGTGGTCCCACGGCAGCCGCTCTTCCAGCGCAAACCGCTTCTCGGCGGCCTCGTGGACGTCCATCCCTTCCTCGGCAAACGCCCGCTGCCACAGGTCGAAACTGAAGTGCTCTGCCCACGCGTCGAAGTGGCAGCCGAGACGCCACGCTCGGTGGATCACCGCGCTCGTCCGGCGGTCGCCACGTGCGATGGCTGCCTCGACCACGCTTGTCTCAGGCTCGTGCCAGCTCACGCTGAGACCGGGACCCTTTATGGACCGCTTCAGCCCGGCCAGCTTCTCCCTGATGCTGCCGTACGGCTCCTGGCCGCACCATTGGAAGGGCGCGTGGGGCTTCGGGATGAACGCTCCCACGGACATCTTCACCCGGGTCCGGTTGCCGGCGTGGCGACGCCCAATGTCCCGGACGCGGTAGGCAAGCTTCGCGATGCCGTCCAGATCCTCCGCGGTTTCGGTCGGCAGTCCGATCATGAAGTAGAGCTTCACGGCGTCCCACCCGTGCG
>JAJYKO010001004.1 GCA_021788565.1 Chloroflexota bacterium | reverse complement strand
CCGTGGCCTAACATCACCCTCCCGCGGATCCTTCCAGCGAGGTAATTGCCGGTCTCGACAGACGCCAGCACCACGTCCCCTCCATCGGAATGTCCCACGAGCCAGTCGCACGCCGCCACCGTTCCAATGGGTTCGAAGACCGTCGCACCGAGTGGGCCTATCCCCATAGACGCCATTACGAGAACGGCGAAGCTTAGAGCAGTACCGGAGAAGAGGGCAACCGCAACCAGAGCCCTGGCGCCAAGGCGTAAGCTGAAGAGGATTCGCTTCTCCTGGAGGAAGCCCTCGAGCCGGACGGCCCCAAGCGCCGCGAGAACCGCAAGCGCGGGCTGAAGTCCGAACCCGAATCGCCTTTGAAAGGGCACAGGTAAGTACATCAGCGCGAGCAATTCGATGGTCCAGAGCAGGAGGAAGGCTCGCGCTGCCAGCCGAGGTTTGCTGGAGGCTGCTCCGGCAGCAGCCAACGGCAGCAGAAAGCCGAAGTCCAGCGCGAGTATCCACACCGGCGGCGACAACGTGGTGTTCTGCTGCCCATAGGTGACGCTCCAGAACGGGTCCAGGCCGAACGTTAACAGGTTAGACACCAGAAAGGGAGCCGCCACCGCACTCACGAGTGCTACCGCTTCAACTTCCCTGCGGGGCAGCCGACCCGCCATTCGCCAGCGCACGAGGGCGTATCCGATGCCAAGAGCTATCATAGTCGCAAGAGAGAAGGGGTTCAGGATACCGACGCCCAGCACGCACGCCGCAAGGATAGCCAGCTGTCGCGCCGTCCCGCCCCAGGCCCAGGCCGCGAGGGCGCGACCCCAGATCAGCAGCAGGGCAAGGGCAAGGGTGAGGTGAGGCGGGCCGAAAGGGAGAAAAAAGGTGCTGACCTCCGCCCGGTCGAAGGAGAAGGCCGAGCTGCCCGCATCCGCCGTCGACGTAGCGGCTGCAGCCCACACTCCTACGCCGGAGGCGAACAGCAGAAACAAGAGGGAAAGCCTGCGCTCGTTGGGTAAGCCTGAGAAGGTGGCCGCAAAGCCGTACCCGGCATAGACGAGGGCCGGGATCGAGAGCACCGCGGCGACGGAAAACACCGGAATCGCGGGGGCCCCCAGCAGTGCCGCAACTTTCCCCAACAGAACGTAGAAGACGTACATGAGCGCTGGGCTATGCGGCTCGGCGGTGAGGTGGTCCCAAATGAGCCAGGACGGCGAGGCCGCACCGTCGCCCATGGCCGCCAGGTACTGGGAGAGATCGTTCCCATAGTAGAGGGTCCTTGCCAGCAAGCGACCTTGTGGTGGATGGATCAAGGCAATCGCGTAGGGGATCGCCACGATGAAAACGAGCGCTAGAGCGCAGTTCCTTACCCAGCGCCACTCGTCCCGCGATATTGCTCGCATCCCCTGACCCACGACTACGACTTTCGGTGCATCTTAGGTCGGTCACCTTCAGCCGGCAAGTAGCCAGATAGTACCGAGCCAAAATGTGGCACAGAAGTTGTAGCCCGGTGAAGAAGCGGTGGCGGAGCAGGGGTCTTTGCTGTAGAATCATACTGAAGTCATCACCGCCTGGACCGAGGGGTCACCCGTGATCCGGACGATACGTTCTTCCAATCCGATACGGTTCATTTGACGGGCACCTAGCGTGCCTGTCTGTGTTATATGGACATATCTAACAGGAGGATCTCGATGCAGATCGTTGTCAAGGGCAAGAACATGGACGTCAATGAGAGACTAAGGCAGTTCGTCGAAGGAAAGCTCTCCAGACTCTCTCGTGTGGTGCCCAGTATAGCCGAGGCAGAAGTCGAACTATCCTCCGAGAAGACCAAGAGCACCAACGCGCGCTACGTTGCGCAGATCACCCTCAAGACAAATGGCACGTTGATAAGGGCGGAGCAGTCCGCGGGCGACGCCCATTCGGCGGTGGACGTGGTCATGGACAAGCTCAACAGGCAGGTCACCAGGTACAGGTCCAAACGATTCGGCAGCTTCAACAAGAGTGGAGAATCTAGAATCTCAACCGCGAAGGAGGTGCAGGACGAAGAGCTCCTCGCCGAGGAAGAAGATGAGGAGGATGAGGAGGAAGGCAGGATCGTCCGCACCAAGCGGTTTCAGATGAAGCCGATGGACGCGGAGGAGGCTCTGCAGCAGATGCAGTTGCTGGGACACAACTTCTACGTTTTTTTCAACAGCGAGACCAACGGGGTCAGTGTCATCTACAAGAGGAACGATGGGGACTTCGGGTTGATCGAGCCGGAAAAGGTGTAGTCTTTCGCGTGGTTACATGATATAATTTGGCGCTGCGAGCCTAGTGCGGCGATGGGGTCTTCCCATGAAGAACCTTAGCACTATCGAAGCGTTGGTCATCGTGTCGCAGATTGGGTTCGCTTTCGCGGCTGCGGTGGCTGTCGGCCTCTTCGCGGGCGATTACCTCGACTCACTACTGCACACCAGTCCTGTGTTTGTAATCGTGGGTGCCCTGGCGGGCACTGTCGCGGGAATCTACGGGGCTGTCCAGCTCGCGCGTTTTGGAACGACAAAAGACAATCATAAGTAATGGATAGAGGGTCCAACTTAGGACAGCGTCGTCAAAGGTGGTACAGAGAAGCACATGGAAATAGCATCTCAGACCATTTTCTTCGTGGGTCCCCTGCCGGTCACTAACACTATCTTCTCCGCCTGGATCGTTACGGCGGTACTCGTGATCCTGTCGGCCTTTGCCACCCGCTCCATGAAGATAGTACCCCGCGGTCTTCAGAACCTCATGGAATATGCTGTCGAATTGTTGCTCACCGTGTGCGAGTCTACAATGGGTCCCCGCAAAGGGCGTCGCTTCTTCCCGATCGTGGCCACGTTATTCCTGTTCATCCTCGCGGCCAACTGGATCGGGCTGTTCCCGGGCTTCGGAGACATTACCTGGCTGCGATCTCCAGACAGTGACCTGAACATC
>JAJYKO010000039.1 GCA_021788565.1 Chloroflexota bacterium | reverse complement strand
CGACGCCACCTTCACCGTACCCGACAGATGCCGCCTCTGTAAGCGGCTGGTGGGACCTGGCCACGAGGAGACGGTGCTGGTGGACGGGCTGTGCAGCAAGTGCCGCGAGGAGGCACGAGGGAGCCGTGAGTGACGCGCCCGGGTCCCTGGCCGAGCTCACCGCGGAGCTGATCGAGGGATGGGAGCCTCCCGACGTCCCCCACTGCTCTGCCTGCGCCAACGCCCGCGTCAGGGGATACCCCGAGGCCCCGGAGGCATACTGCTCCAGGGACCACGGGCCGCCCAGGCCCCTCTGGACGCTTCTGAGACGGGTACAACCGAGGGGATTCGCCGGGGCAGAGAGGTGCCCCGACTGGGAACCGGCCGGGTGAAGGCCATCATCAGGAAGGAGGGAACAGATGCCGGCAAACCAACAGCCCGACGCAGTGATGGGCGTGGCCGTGCAGCACACCATGGAGCTCCTCAGGGAGCTGAGCTCCATGCACCCGGACCACGGATCCGAGTGGACGGAGAAGCTGCTCGGACAGATCCTGTCCGAGACGGCCTACACGAGGATCCTGGCCAGCGCCGTGGCGTCGGCCATGGGGATCCGGATTCAGGTGGGGCCGCCCAAGCCGGAAATAGCCATCGCAACGCTCGGAGTAAAGGAGAGAGACGTTGGGCGCGACTAGGGAATATCACGCGCGAAATAAACCGGAGGAAGAAAGGTGAACGACATCCTGAGTGAAATGGTGGACCAACTGGCGCCCCTGGTCCTGCAGATCCTGGGGATCGTGCTGCTGGCAGTCCTCAGCACGGTATTCGCCAAGTCGAAGCAGATCGCCGAGGCCCAGCTCTCCGCAACGCAGCGCTCGCTCCTGGCCAACCTCGCCGTCACGGCGGTGCATCTGGCCGAGAAAGAGGGGCTCGAAAAGACCGGGGCCGAGAAAGCCGCGATGGCAGCCCAGTACGTGAACGGCGAGCTCGCGGCCGCGGGAATCAAGACGGTCCGATTCGCCGACATCGACGCGACGGTGATCGGCGCGGTGCAGAAGGCGTGGGCAGATGAACTTGGCCCGAGCTACCACGAGGCTCCCGCCGCCCCGCCGGCCGCTGAGACTGCGACACCGGCTCCTACAGCGCCGGCCCAGTTGGGGTCTTAGGCCCAGGGGAAAAACGGGATGTGTGAGATCGTCGTCCATTTCGTGGACCAAGGCGGCCAGGAGATCCCCGCGAGGTTCGACCGCTGGGAGGAGCCACTCCCGGGCGGGGAAGCTAGTCCATACGCCTGGCTCGTGGTAGAGAGCACGGGGGCGCGTCACTACCTGCTGGCCCCTTACTCGGAGGCGCGCGGGGACGGGACCTGGCACTGGGTCAAGCCGGACGGTGAGGTGCGTTACCACGTGAAGGGCGACGACGTGCTCACCCAGTGCGCGTACTGCGGGGCGTGGCAGACAACGGCCGGCTACGTGGGTAAAGGACCGCTCGTGTACGAGCGGCGCCTCGAGGGAGAACAGGCGGGGGCCTACAGGGTGAGCCATGGCGTCTGTCCGACCTGCTACGAGAAGGTCATCGGCGAGTACAAGGCATTCGTAGCCGCGAGGGGGCGGGAGTGGTGGCAACATTGACCGTCCTTGCGGCATTCGCCATGGCGGCCCTCATCGTGGCCTTCGTGCGTCAGATCAACAGGGAGTGAAGGAGCAGACAATGGCAGAGTTTAAGCTGGGATTCCTGGCACTTGCATCCATGCTGGGCGATGTCGCCGGCCAGCCGCTAGAAGACGAGCACTACCAGGCCAACGGCGACTCCACCCAGCGCACCACTACAGGCCTCATGGTCTGGCGGAAGGCCGACAACTGGACCGCCTTCACCGACGGGTACAGGACCTGGGTGAACGGTCCCTACGGTCTCCAGGAGAGGCTGAACACCGAGCGCTTCGCCTGGGAGAAGGACCCCATTGTCACGGCCCCTCCCCCGACGGTGAAGCTTCTTTCACACTGGCTGAGCCCGATGCAGGACGGCGCGCCGCAGACCGTCGCCGAAGCCGCCTCGAGGGCGAAATCCCTCACCCCGAAGGAGTTCACGCCCGCGGTGCTCGTGCCCACTGTGTACGGCCCATGGTTCCAGGCCCAGTGCCGCACCGGGCTGGGCTCTGAGCTCGTGCCTGCCGACGGGCCCGGGGTGAAGCGGATCATGGACGAGCTCGCCGGCCAGGGCGTCGGTGCAGGCGGTTGGGCCGTTCCCCGGTTCCTCACGGAGGAGGAAGGCAAGCAGCAGGGCGCCGCGGCCGCCAATTGCGATCTGTTCGTGCTGGACGTGGAGCCGTACGCCGGCTTCCTGAATGACCCTTCCGCCGATCCCGCCAACTACATGCGTGGTTTCGAGTCGGCCTGCGGCCGACGGCCGTGGATCTCGCTGGTCCCCCAGTCAAGCGGGGTGGACGCCCTGGGCCACATGCCAGCGTGGGTCTCGTGGGGAGCTGGCATTAGGCCGCAGTGCTACTGGACAGATGCCGCGGCCCTCGGCTGGCCAGATCCCGCCAGCACCTACCTCTCAGGCATGCTTTCCAAGGCAGGGGCGAGCCGGCCCATCGTGCCGATCTTCCCACGCCGTGAACTGGATCCCACCCGAGTGGACCAGCAGCTAGCCGCCGCCGACGGAAACAGGGACATCTGGGTGCTGGGCAAAGCGTAGCGGCCTCTTCGGCGCGGGAGACCGGAGTGTGAGCTGATGATCGTTGAGGTCCGCGACCCTCTTGGGGCCTTTCACATCCTCGTGACTTCCCCATGTTCAGGGGCGAGGATGGAGAGGATAGAGCGCGCTGTTCACGAGGCGGGAGCGGTCGTTGCTCCTGACGGCAAGCCTCCTTAGCGGACCTGGGCCGACGTGGCGAAGTCGACGGCCCGTAGCCGGCGCAACGAACGAAGGAGCCCCGTGAACAGCGCACACGGGGCTCTCGCTGTGCTATGCTGTCGTCAGCGACCGCCGACGGCGAGGGCTCGGGCTGATCGGCATCTCGGCAACCTGGCCGGCTTGCGGGCTATGCTTCCAGTCCCCTCGAGCCCGCTAGATGCATATGGCGGCCGGCCCAATTGGGCCGGCCGCCTCTTTTCGGAGCGATTACTGCACCCTACACCGGCACAAGCTGGAACGCACTGCCTTTGCCCGCTTCCTTAGATCCTCCGTAGTCCGCCATCGGAGCCTCCACCAGCCTCCACGATTCACCGAGAGGTGAGAGCAACGGCCGTGAGCCTCAGCTCCGCGTAAGATTAGGTCTACCCGTAGACCTCTTGCTCCAGGTGAGAGGCCTCGTGGGCCATCAGGATCAGGTCGGCCCTCTCCTTCATCTCTTCCATGCTGTGCCAAAGCGCTACCACATCCGCAAACCGGCCAGCCGGCATCAATGGCCAACCCCGTTTCGGATCGGGCGCCAGGTTGTCCTTCGTGAAGAAGCCATCGCCTGCCAGAACTATGATGCCCTGTTGGGTGCGCACCTGGACGGACTGGTGGCCCGGGCTATGCCCGGGCGTAGGAAACACCCTGATGCCTTCGACTATCTCCTCCTCGCCGGCTACCTTGTCGAACTTCACCCCATCGAAGGGTCGGGGCTTGCCTATTCCGAGCATGGGAGACTCATACGACTTCCAGTATACGGGTATCGGATTCTGCGCGAACGCCCACTCCTTCTCGTGGACCACTTTCCTGGCCATCGGGAACTGATCCAAATTGAAGGTATGATCCCAGTGCATATGAGTGATGATAATGGTGCCGATCGAATCCGTGGGGACTTCCATCAGCTCGAGGGCCTTGTGGATCCGCTGCTCGGGCGTTTGTCTGCCGTTATGGTGCCATTTGGTTGCGTGCTCGCCGTCGGACATGCCGGTATCCACGAGAATCCGGCGGTCATAGCCTTCGATCAAGAAGGCCAGCACCGGAAGCTCCATCTCGACACCCACGTCGGTTTGGTGCGTAACGTAGAGGCCCTTATCCACACTATTGTAACCTGTCAGAATCGGCCGGATCTTCCACCTGTTCCTCACTTTCTCAAACCTCCAATCGATTTATTCAACCCGGGCTTGAATCGCGCGGTGAAGCCATTCCACCGCTTTCTCCGCGACGACCGGGTTATTCATGTGGGCATCTAGGTCGACTTGGGGACGCCTATGGGCAGGAGCTGCATAACTGAGGTGGCGATAGTAGTGTTCTGGCCGCCTCCCAAGCCCATGATAGCGTCCAGGCGGCCACCGGCGTAAAGGTCGCGGACTACGACCCCCGCTCTCTTCGCCATTGTTATGACTCCGGCCCGACCCTGCTTCTCGATCTCCTCCAAGGGCAGTCCCCCTGCCTCAGCCACCTGCACTCGGGAGATGCCGGCTCTCGTCCGGGGCTCGGCCAGCAGCCCCGCGTCCACCACACACGTGGCCACGCCCAGCTCATGGAGCTGGTTGCGGACGAAATCGACCTGCTCGCCTTTGGTATCGAGGGTAGCGACGATGACGACGGTTCTCTTGGCCATTTCGCTCACGCAGATTCCGGGGTACGGCAGCCGCTGTCGATACGATGAAGCGCTTAAATGAGCACAATACCACCAAAAGAGCAGATCGATGGTAGCAAGAAGGAACTGCTCTGTCAACATCGCGTTTATCAGCGCTAAATTCTCTATCTTACATCTTGACGCGCGGTGCGCCAGGGCATATGATAGCCAACGCGGCATAATGCTCATTTTGGCCAGTTTCGCCCATATGTGCAACCACCGCAGGTGGCGACGCGCAGACAGGGACAATCCACTGCCAGGGGAAATCAGGCTTTGACCAAGAACGGGAAGGACAACGAGACCGAGCTTCTCCGCGTTGCTCACCTCTTGTACGTAGAAGGCATGAGCAAGATAGAGATAGGCGAGCGGCTCGGGATCTCGCGCTTCAAGGTGGGCCGGGCTCTGCGCCGTGCACGGGAGCTGGGGCTGGTGCGAATCGAGCTGGCCGGCCCTTCGGCAAGTCTGGTCGGGCTGGAGCACGAACTGGCTTCTACCTTCGGGCTTCAGCAGGCTATTCTGAGCCCGACTCCCCAGGGTGCCTCTGCGGACGGCAGCCGGCGGGCAATCGCCACCACCGCCGCGGCTTTCTTCGCGGAGCATATCCGGCAGGGGGAGGTGATCGGGACCACCTGGAGCAGAACCCTCGCTTACATGGTCAATCTTCTCCCTGAGGATCCACACCGGGGGATCACCGTCGTGGAGTTGATGGGGGGTAGTGGGTTCCTCCCCAACGACTTCAGCGCCGTGAACGTATCCGCCCGGCTCGCGGAGAGGTTGGGGGGCCGCTGCTTCTACTTGCCCATGCCGGTAATCGTGGACAATGCCCAGGTTCGGGACGTATTCCTTAGCGACACGGCCACTCGCCGCACCCTCGCAATGTTCGACCACTTGGGCACGGCCATCATGGGGATTGGTCCGGTTTCGGACGACCAACTCTCGTACAGGGCGGGGCTCTTGACCGCTCAGGACATCGCGAGAATGGCATCGCTCGGGGCCGTCTGCTACGTCTGCGGGCACTTCTACGACATCCATGGCGAGTTGGTGGACGGCGGCTTTGCCGATAGGACGATTGCCATTGGCCGAGAACAGCTGCTTAAGGTTCCACGAAGGGTCCTGGTTGCCGGCGGTCTCGCCAAGGTCCCGACCATCCTGGGCGCGCTACGCGCCAGCCTCGGCACGATTTTGATTACCGACGAGGCTTCGGCAGTCGCGCTGATCGAGGCCAACAAGGAACGCAATCCGTCACGACCTGGGGGCTTGGGGAAATGAAGATCGTTGCCATCGGGACGCTGGACACCAAGGGTGCCGAAGTCGGCTTCATACGGGATAGAATCGCCGCGCTGGGGGCAACGCCGCTGATCCTCGACACCGGCATCCTTGGAGAGCCGAGCATTCCCGCGGACATCGGACGAAAGGAGATTGCCCTGGCAGGCGGAGAGGATCTGCCCGATCTGGTAGCGCGGCACGACAAGGCGCATACGCAGGCGGTGATGATCGCCGGATTGGTCAACGTCGTCTCGCGCTTGTTTGCCGAGGGTAACCTGGACGGAGTCATCGCCGTCGGAGGCGCCCAGGGCACGGCCCTCGCGACCGCAGCGATGCGCGCCCTGCCCTTCGGCATCCCCAAGGTGATGGTTTCGACAGTTGCCTGCGGGAAGACCACCTTCGGTCCTTTCGTGGGCACCAAGGACGTCACGATGATTCACTCGGTCGCTGACATCTCCGGGCTGAACCGGCTCACTCGCCGCATCCTCGCACAAGCCGCCAGCGCGGTTGCGGCCATGGCCGCGGTTCCCGTCGAGGATCGCGGCGATCGGGAGTTGGTCGCCATCACCCAGGCGGGTGTTACCACCCCGGGCGTTATGGGCGTCAAAGCACGCCTCGAGGGGATGGGCTTTGAGGTAGTTGCCTTCCACTGCAACGGCATTGGCGGCAAGGCTATGGAGGAGCTGATCCTGGACGGCGCTATTAAGGGCGTCATCGACTTCTCCCCCCACGAGGTGACCGACCTGCTGTTCAACGGGCTCATGCCTGCTGCGCCGGATAGGATGCTGGCCGCAGGCCAGAAGGGCATCCCCCAGGTGGTTGTGCCTGGCTGCACCGACAACTGCTTGCAGGGGCCACCCGAGGAGATGCCAAAGGATCTGCTGGGTCGGAAGTGGGTGAGGCACACGCCAACGCACACCCACGTGCGCACGACGCCGGAAGAGATGTCGGCCGTGGCGCACTTCATCGCCCAGCGGTTGAACGAAGGCAAGGGGCCGCGCGCCTCCCTGATCCCGCTGCGCGGCTTCAGCATGCTCAACCGCGAGGGAGACGTTCTGTACGACGAGGCAGCGAACATGGGCTACGTCGAGACGATGAGGCGCGAACTGTCCACTGAAGTCCAGCAAATTGAGGTAGACGCCCACATCAATTCGCCGGAGTTCGTGGAGGCTACCATCGACACTTTCCTGCGGCTGCGCGACAAGGCAGGTGCGGTGTGAAGCGGGCTTAGACTGAGCGCACCGGCAGTCCATTACCGGCCGAGCAGTCCGTCGACGAATTGTTGCGGGCAGTCGGTCTGAACCTCGATGAGGCTTAGACGTGTGGTCGCCTTGATCCCGTGCACAGCGCCAGCGGGAATCATTGCCAGTACGCCGGGCTGCAGGTCCTTCTGCTCCTTTCCGACCGTCGCTCGGCCGGTCCCGTGGGTGATGTAGTAAAGGGCCGGCCAGGAATGGCTGTGCGGAGCCATCTCGAACCCGGCCTCGAACACGATGCTCAGAAAGAGGACTCCGCTCTCGTATGCCAGGCGACGCTCGGCGCCGGCCCGAGGCGCGGCTGGCGTCAAGTCTGCTGAATTATGGAAGCTCACTGCCCAACTCCTTAGTCGCTATCGGTTCTCGGCTACGCCGGGGACTCTGCCTCCATGACGAGCTTGTAGCCCGTCTTCGCCTCTGATGAAGCTCCCATGTAGATGAAGAGCAACTCCAGGGGCTCCGTGTCGCTCAGGTTGACCACAGCATGGGGAACTCCCTTTGGCACGAAAGTTATGTCCCCGGCACCGACCTCAAACTGCTCGTCGCCCACTATCATCTGCGCGTGTCCCCTGAGGTAATAGGAAACCACCTCGGCGTGCTCATGAATGTGGAGCTCGTGCCGCCCGATGCCGGGCTCGAAGTGCGAGTAGCCTACCGTCCCGAACTGCGAGCCCAGCCTGTTCTCATCTATCAGCCAGCGGTTCACGAGCTTCCACCCATCTTCTGGCTTTAGGCTCGTATCCACGGGCACGTCCTCGATACTCGTCCAGTACTTGGCGGACTTAGGTTTCACGTTGCGATCTCCCACGCATGCTACGGCTTCACCAGCACCTTGATGGCGTTCTCCTTGCGGCCCACGAAGGTGGCGAACGCTTCGTTGATCTCCTCCAGCGGGAACTCGTGGGTAATCATCCTTCCCAGCTGCAGCCTTCCCTGCTCCATCATGGACAATCCGCGGCGGCAGGCGGAACGGCCCTCCCCCCTCGTTGTAAACAGCGTGACGCCGTTGCGGACCGCCAGCCCCAGATCCGCCGTAATCGGCTCGTGGTAGAAGGGGAGCAGTACAGCCTTCGCCCCGGGCTTGGCCATCTTGATGACGTCGTCGGCCGTGCTGGCAGCCCCCGCGCAGTCGACGGCCAGGTCCACCCCCAGCCCACCGGTTAGCTCTTTCACCTGATTGATCGCCTCCTCGCCGCCTCTCGACCACACGAGATGGTCGGCACCAAACTCCTTCCCGAGCTTCATCCGGGCCTCATTGGCGCCAACCAGGATCACCGGCTTGGCGCAGAGGGCCTTACACACGGCGACCATGGTCAGTCCGATGGGTCCAGGGCCTACCACGGCGACGCTGTCCCCAGCGATGAAGCCGCCGGCCACGTCGAGGGCGTAGAGGGGCGTGCCGGAGGTGGTGACCATGGTCGCCTCCTCCAGGGTAGTGGAGTCGGGTATCCTGAAGACGGAGGCGTGGTGGTGGACGGTGTAGCCTGCGTACCCCCCGGGCGACGTCATTCCGGGTGCTCGGTGCCCTTTGGCGGCGTTGCCCCAGTTCAGGCAGGTGGTGTAGTCGCCGCGGATGCAGTTCTCGCACCGCATACACCCTCGGTGAGCCTGCGCGGCAACGCGGTCGCCTACCTGGAACTCGTCCACTGTTTCTCCCACTGCGACTACGGTGCCGGCCCATTCGTGGCCGGGGATGAACTCCCCGAAGGGCGGCTGCCCGCGAAGAGGATGAGCGATCATCAGGGGGTCGCTGCCGCAGATGGCGCAGGCCGCCACCTTCACCAGCACTTCTTCGGGGCCCGGCCGTGGGACCGGCCTGTCCACAACCCTCACGTCGTTGGGGCCAAACAAAACTGCTGCGCGCATCGTATCCGGTATCTCGGTCGCCATATCAAACCCTCTTGCTTTCGTTCTTCTTCTCCCTTCAACGGGTAGATCAGTCGTACTCACTTGCGGGTATACCTCCTTCGGTGGAAGTTCGTGGAGAGGAGGCCAGCCACAGCGGGCTAGACACCCATGACTACTGGTTTGATGCCGAGCAGATCGCAGAAGCGACGCAACTCCTCGACGTAGTTGCCGGCGACTGCCGAAACGTGATTGGAGCCGTACTCGTCGATCAATTGCTCGAAATCTAGCGAGACCCGAGCGAAGACCGTTGGCAGTTGATGTCTGCCGCGAGCCTGAACGAAGGCCTCGTACTCCTCCCGAGACGGTTCTACCGCCTCGGCCGGGATGATAGCCATATGATAGTGACCGCTCTTTCGATAGAGGCGGGATAGGGTGAGTGGTCCGGGGGCAGCCTTGAAATAGGTTATCGCACCCCCTCCCCTGCGAATCCCCGGTCGTAACTCGACCTGCCGGAGGTTCTCCCTCGGATCATCGGAGCGGCCAGCGAACCAGGTGCAGATGGCGCCGCAGTTGGGAATGTAGATCGTGCTCGTTTCGGCGTTCAGGTAACTGAAGTCGCCGAACAAGACCGGCATCCCGCCCGAGATGTGCTTGAGCACCTCCATGGTGAGAGCACCGTCGCAATCCGCTTCGCAGCCATAGGCAAAGGGCTCCTTCTTGCCAAAGGCATCGTAAGGTCCCGGCATGAGCGCCGCCGCTATGCACTGGGGGACATAGTCGTTGGCAAGGTCTGGCATGCACTTCACAGCGATGAAGTCCAAACCCATCTCATCCACGACCTGCTGCGTGGCCAGGTAGCAGCGCACCTGGTATGACAGCTTTTCTGGAGTCAGCACCTTGCTATCGTACGCAATGGTACCCACGTTCTCCGCCAGCCAGCCGACGGTCTTCTCCACCGGGTCAGCCGGCATCTGGTCCGCCCGGCGGATGATTTCCAGTTGATCGATGTGCTCCACGTCGATGCCGAAGAGCTGGCGCCACTGCATGGGATCTATGCTGCCGGTGTCGATGCCTAGCGAGCGTCCCCCAAACAGGCCGAAAACCTCACCGCGCAACCGTCTTACGGCCGAAGCCGCTCGAAAGAACGGGACGATCCTCTCTGCCAACGCCGTGCTCTCGAAGTCCTCCCTGATCCTGACATGAGGGAATCCTATTTGGGCGAGCGCGCCCGAAGCGCCGAGCATTCCCACGGAACCGTGGGTGGCCGGACTCTTGTTGGATAGCACTACGGTCGGTAGATCCATCCCCTGGATGCCCCGCACCACGAGGTTAGGTCCGGTCCAGCAAGGCACGTGCGCCACCAGCACCTCGACCTTTGCCGCCTTCAGTTCGTCCACCTGGGCATCGATCTCTTGCTTGGTGCGGACAACACCACTGGCCGCGAATAGTTGCACGGGAAGAGTATTAAAGTACGCGATCGCCGCGTCGTGGCGGGGAACCGTCAGGTTCTTGAACACCTTCTCCCATTCGTGAGGACGTTCGTCCCCGAAGGTGATCAGGCCAACCCTAGGGCTATTCATACTCCGCTACCTACCTTTCCATCCGGCGTGGGAAGCCCTGGATCATCCGACCGCCGTCCGGATAGATTGTCTGGCCAATGATGTAGCTGGAGTCGTCGCTTGCCAGGAACACGGCCACCCGTGCGATCTCCGCACACGATGCTATGTACCCGATGGGCAGCCGATCCATCAGCCCACTGTGCTTCTCTTCGTTGTGGACCACTCGCTTCATCAACTCGGTCATGACCGGACCCGGACCTATCGCGTTGACGCGGATTCCTTTGTCTGCAAGGGCGAGGGCCATGGCCTTCGTGAGCTGGCTGACTCCCCCCTTCGCCGCGCAGTAGGGCACCTGATCGGCCAGGGCAAGTACTGCCATCACGGAGGACAGGTTAACTATCGACCCGCGCCTTCTCTGCCTGACCATGACTCGGGCGGCAGCCTGACTTAGCAGGAAGGTTCCTTTCAGGTCAACACTCATCACGCGGTCCCAGTCTTCCTCGGTAGTGTCGAAGAAGTTTGCGGAGTGGTTTACGCCGGCGTTATTAACTACAACGTCGATACCGCCAAATTGCTCGACGGTCACGTCCACGAGGTGATCGATATCGGACTTCTTGCTGACATCGCACTTCACGAAGACGGCATCTCCGCCGGTCTCGACTATCTCGCGCGCCACCCTCTCGCCGAGTTCCTCACCGCGGGCGGCGAGAACTACCTTCGCGCCCTCCTTCGACATCTCCTGGGCGCAGGCTAGGCCGATACCTTTCGAGGCACCTGTGACGATGGCGACCTTATCCTTTAGCTTCATCACGGTCTTCCTAAGTTGTTCTTCGAGCTACTCGTGTGCTGGCCGTTACTTAACCGGCGGCTTCACACCGAGGGGCCATCGATACCTGATGTCCTCGATAAGCGCAGAGACGTTGTCCACCAGCACGGTCACGAGCTTCTCACCCTTCTCTCGGGTTGCCTTCGTCGGGTCGCCGATGACTCCGTTCTCCAGTTCCTTGTACTCGGGTCGCGCGAAGGTGCCCTCGAAGTGATACATCATGCCGGCTCCCGGCACCTGCCCGGGGGCGATCACGAACTTCTTGTCCACCAGCGGGCTGCCGCCACCCTTCTCCGCCTTACTCATGTCTATGTACTTGGGATAGAGGTAGAGACCGACGGAGGTCTCGGCCTCGTCGGCATGCCACATGTAGTCGTCCAGGGTCTGCTTGTTGTCGCGCACGAAGTCGTACCAGTGCAGCGAAAGTGTGAAGTAACCCTCAAGCCCGAGTTTGTGGACTGCCACCAGGGTTGTAGAAACCTGCCCGTGAGCCGAGAGGATGACGAACTTGTTGTATCCGGCGACAGCCGCGCCGCGAACGATATCCGTGATCATCGCGATGTGGGTGTCATAGCTCAGCGGTATCGTGCCGGGCATGTGCCAGTGGTGGTAAGGGTGGGAGCCATACATCGGACAGGGCAGCAGCATGACTCCAGTCCGGCGCGCGATCAACTCAGCCATGCCGATAGCGTTGTAGGCGTCCACGCCACATGGGCTATGAGGACCGTGCTGCTCGATTGCCCCGATGGGCAGAAGGGCGATATCGCACTCTTCCTTCGCCCAGCGAACGACCTCGTTCACCGGCAGTTCCTGCCACCACAGCAGTTCTCGCTCTTTCACAGCTGTTCTCCTTATCCAGATTCCAGAAGTTTCGGGTCTCGAGGTTCTGTCGCCTACACTCACAGGGAGCTCTTTACGCCCATTTCGCTGCCTAGCTGAATCAACTCGGCGTACAAGGCGACTGGAATGGGGATACCACTCTCCGTACGGGCGCGGGCCGTACGGTACTCGATCTCCCCGGGTATGAGCATCTCGGCCTTTTCGTCCCAGGTAGCGGACGACTTGACGCGAGTGCAGAACGCGGCCATCCGCTCCCGAAGCTCGTCCTCACCTATGATGGACTCGAGATTGATGGCTATCATCATGTGTCCTGTGAGGCTCGGCTCATCGGCGTGAGCGTACATGCTCTTCAGTTGGTCGCCGAAGGCGCCCCCCAGGACGACTCCACAGAGGATGTCGACTACGTACGAGAGGCCCAGCCCCTTGAATCTGCCCACGGGAAGGAGGAAGCCCTTGAACCCCTTATCTGGATCGTCGGTCGGCCTGCCTTCTCGGTCGGTCGCCCAGTCCAGCGGGATCTTCTCGCCCTTCTTGGCGGCGAGCAAGAGCTTGCCGCCCGCGACCGCCGAGAGCGACATATCCAGCACGAATGGGAAGTCCCCGTAGGTCGGAATGGCGACGGCGACGGGGTTGTTTCCGGTGATCGGCTTCTTCCCATCCGGGGCCAACATGTTCGGCATCACGTTGGTCATCGCTATGCCAACCATACCGCGCTCGGCCGCGATGCGAGCGTAGATAGCCGCGGCTCCGAAATGGTTGCTCCGCACCGCGCCTACGGCCCCCACGTTGTAGGCCTCTGCCAGTTCGACGACACGAAGCATCGCTGCTCGCCCAACGACGAATCCTGGGCCATCGTCTCCGTTCAGCACCTCGAAACCGAGGGAGCCTTTGATCGTCTTGATCTCGGGACGTGGGTTGAGCGCGCCCGATCGGAGGCGCGTTGCGTAGATGCGGAGCCGGAGGACGCCATGGGAGTCGACGCCCCATAGGTTCGTATCGACCATCGCATTGGCACAGAAGTCCGCGTTTTCGCCGTTCAATCCGCCTGCCCGGAAGACTTCGGCGACGAACACCCGGAGGATATCTGGACGAACGCAGTAGGTGCCCTCAGCCACAGTTATTACCTCAGTATCTTGGTCCCACCAGTGGAGGAGGCGAAGCGAAGCACCTCCTCCTTGGTGAAATAGGCGAAGTCCTTGGGGATGGAGTGCTTCAGGACGCTCATGGCATCTCCTATATCGACGGCTCGCTGGAGATCGTTCTCCACGAGATAGCCGTACAGGAAGCCG
The DNA here is from genome assembly GCA_021788565.1 of Chloroflexota bacterium. The sequence continues at coordinate 1,278 of JAJYKO010000039.1, read as the reverse complement.
GCCGCATGGGCATCCCCGGAGCCCACCCGGTCGATCAACTCCAACTCAGTCACCCGTCCCTTGTACAGCCGGTCTGCCAGGGCGATACTTCGCCAAGTGCCGCGCAGCACCGTCGGAGCCTCCCTGATCGTCACGGCCACAATCCCGATCCCAAACTCCTTCTTAATCCAGGCCGCGTTCTCCTCAGGGGTTCCCTTGAGTCCAAAGACCAACTCCAGGTCATCGCTGGTGGTGATCAGGATATCCAGGAGGGGAAAGACCCTGGAAAGGTATGCCCGGGCCTCCTCGGCACTCCAGAGGCGAAAGCGGAAGTTGAAGTCGAAGCTGTTGATCGTGCCCAGTTCCTTCGACAGCTTCAAGGCTACCTCCATGGTCTCCCGAGGGTTGGGTCCAAGGGCAGGAGTAATACCACTGGAGTGCAGGACCCGCGTGCTGGAGAGGAGGGCCTCCAGATCCCAGTCCGAAGGCCGCATGGTGGTGGTAGCGCAGTGCTGCCGGTCGTAGACCGTCTCGCTGGGACGAGGGCTGGCCCCCATCTCCACGTAGTAGATGCCCAGCCGGCTGTTCGGGACCCACGAGACGTGGCTCATGTCCACGCCGTGGGCCCTCGTGAGGGTGACGACCTTCCTGCCCAGAGCGTTATCGGGCAGTTTGCCGAACCAGACGCTCCTCAGCCCCAGCCTCGCCAGCCCCACCGAGCAGGAGAGCTCGCTCCCCCCCACGCTCATCTCGAGCATGGTGGCCTGCTCCAGCCGCTCGAAGTTGGGCGGGGTCAGCCGGAGAGCCGCATCCCCCCAGCAGACTACGTCGTACTTCTTGTCCATCCTGCCTATCTCCAATGACGAGTGATGCGTGATGAGTTATGAGTGGGGTCGAAGCCTCATCACTCATTACTCCTCCCTCATCACTTCGTTAGATGCGATTAGCTCCTCCAGTACCGCAACTGCCGTCTCGGCATAGGGAGGGTCGTTGATGTGGCAGTCCACCTCCACGTACTTGACCCGCTCGCTCAGCTGCTCTTTCATAGTTCGCGCAAATGTCATGTCTGACTCCGGGTCGTAAAGGGGATAGCCCTCTCTGCTGGGGAAAGAGAAGCCCTGAAGCGGCACCACCACCGCGGATGGGCCAGCCGCGCGGTTTAGCCTCTCGGCCATCACCGAGGCCACCTCGACCATCTCCTCGGCCGTCACGCGGCACAGGGTCATCTCCTTGGTGTGGCGGTAAGCCAGACGATGCTTGTGCTCGGCGGGTATCTCATCAGGGGGGCCGAACACCAGG
>JAJYKO010001003.1 GCA_021788565.1 Chloroflexota bacterium | reverse complement strand
ACCGCTTGATCTCGTCGATCAACTGCTCGGGAGTCAATTGGGTCAGCACACGGTGGAAGGCGGAATAGCCATCGTTGGCGATGTACTGGTGAATGGAGGTCGGATCGATCAGGCCGCAGTGCCGGAGCGCCACCCGCCGCTGGCTCTTCATGACCGCGAGGTCCTGGAAGCGAGGGATGCCGTCCACTGAGTCCCCGCCGAGTACCGCCATCGCGAGATCAGGCAGCGGCAGTCCCCCGACGATGTGGCTCTCCACGATCTTGTCCGCCATATCGGGGGTGACGGACCCATAGGAGATGCGAGGCTGGCCGGGCATCATCACGTCCATCAACGGTTCCATAAAGCAGGTGCCTATACAGCCCACCGCTTCGATGTCGGCGTCTACACCATGCTTTGCCAGGCTCTCTCTCACAGCGGCCTCGACATGGTTCGCCCCCGCGGCAATGCCGCAAGTGCCCATTCCCAGGATGATGCGGGGCTTCTGGCTGGCCTGCAGTTGCTCCCACAGGGCCAGAGACTCGGCTTTCAATGCCTCAAAAGGAGGCGGCTGAGCGGCCGCCACATTTCCAGCCGGGCCCCCACGCCAAGCCACATCTCCCGATTTCGCCAGATCGGCCATGAGGTGTACCCCCATTCAAAGCTGTTAGCTATTGGCAACTGGCTGTTAGCTGCTAGCTAATCGCTAATTGCTGCTCTTCAGGATCTTCTGAACCTTCTGCGGCGTCAAACGGCCGTAGACCGAGTTTCCGATCACCATCACCGGAGCGAGGCTGCACGCGCCGAAGCAGGCAATGCGTTCCAATGAGTACTTGCGGTCCTCAGTGGTTCCCCCGGCTTCGACCTTCAGGACCGATTCGACCTCGTCCAGGATCCTCTTGGCACCCCGCACATGGCACGCGGTCCCCTGGCAGACCTTCACCGTGGTCTCGCCGGGAGGGACGAGCCGGAACTGCGCGTAGAAAGTGAGAACCCCGTATACTTCGCTTGGTGAGAGCTTCAAGAAGCGCGCGGCCTGCTCGACGGCAGAGCCCGGCAGGTACCCGTACCGTTCCTGCACCTGCTGGAGGATCGGTATCAGGCCTCCATGCTGTCCAGCCCACGGTGCGAGCAGATCGTCTATGGGAGTAACGGTCTCCTGCAAAGCAGCCACCTTCTTTCTGCAAAATGGGAGTTGGGTTGTGCGCGATGGAACCGCTCACCCCTTTCTCGTGTCCGTCTAAGATGAGGAACGGGCATCGCGGGATCGAGCCAGACAGCTACACCCGAGCTACCAGTTTCGCCTTTACGTATTCGTCGATGGCAGCGGCAGCGCGTTTGCCGGCGCCCATGGCGGAGATCACGGTGGCCGCTCCGGTGACCACATCACCACCGGCGAATACCCCATCCTTGGTGGTCTGCCCGGTGATTTGATCGGCGACGACGGTCCCGCGGCGGCCCACCTCCAGTCCCTCGGTGCTCCGTGGGATCAATGGATTGGGGCTGGTGCCGAGCGCCATGATCACTGTGTCGACGTCCAACACGTATTCCGAGCCTTCGATGGGAATCGGCGACCTGCGCCCGCTGGCGTCCGGCTCGCCCAACTCCATCTTGATACATTCCAGGCCGCGCACCCAGTTGTTCTCGTCGGCGATGATCCGCGTCGGGTTCGTCAGGAGGTGGAACTCGATTCCCTCCTCCTCAGCGTGCTCGGCTTCCTCGTGCCTGGCCGGCATCTCGTCGCGGGAACGCCTGTAAACGATGGCCGCCATCTCCGCTCCCAGCCGCTTCGCCGTGCGTACCGAGTCCATCGCCACATTGCCTCCTCCCACTACGGCCACGCGCTTGCCTCGAATGACCGGCGTGTCGTACTCGGGGAACAGGTAGGCTTTCATCAGGTTTACCCGGGTGAGGTACTCGTTGGCGGAATAGACGCCATTGCTGTTCTCGCCAGGAATGTTCATGAACATGGGAAGGCCCGCGCCCGTGCCTAGGAAGACTGCGTCGTAGCCCCACTCCCCCAGCAGTTCGTCCACGGTGAAAGCCCTGCCCGCGACCATATCACACAGGATCTCGACACCCAGCGATTTAACATAGTCGACTTCCTGCTGCACGATGCGCTTCGGGAGACGGAACTCCGGAATGCCATAGGTGAGAACGCCGCCGGGAAGATGCAGCGCCTCGAAGATCGTGACCTTGTGGCCATACCGGGCCAGGTCTCCGGCGCAGGTGAGTCCCGCAGGACCGGCACCAATCACTGCCACCTTGCCGGCACCGGGAAGAGGCAGGGAATCGGGCGGGACTTTCTCCCCAGACATTGTCCCGTTCTGGGAGAGCGCCCAATCAGCCACATACCGCTCCAGCCGGCCGATGGCCAGGGGAGCACCCCTCTTGCCCACGAGACACTTGGCCTCGCACTGACTTTCCTGAGGGCACACCCTGCCGCAGATAGCCGGGAGGTTATTCTTACGCTTCAGCGCAACCACGGCTGCGTTAAGATCGCCACCGCGAAGTGCCACGATGAACTCGGGGATGTCCACGTTAACCGGGCAGCCATCCATACAGGGGTGATTCTTGCACTGCAAGCATCGGGCGGCCTCAGCGAAGGCGGCATCCCTGTTGTACCCGAGGGCCACCTCGCGGAAGTTCTTGTTCCTCTCGTCTGGCGGCTGTGCCGGCATCGGCTGCCGGTTGAGATCCAGCTTTGCCATCAGACCCGCACCTCCACATGTTCGCCGTCACCAGCATGGGAGGCGCACTGCCACTTCTCCACGGCCAGCCTCTCATCCCCCCTGTACAGCTGGTTGCGGGCCGCCAGCTCATCCCAGTTCACCTGGTGGCCGTCGAAGTCGGGACCATCAACGCAGACGAATCGAGTCGTCCCACCGACGGAAACACGGCAAGCCCCACACATGCCGGTGCCGTCCACCATGATTGGGTTCAAACTCACAACCGTGGGAACATGGAATGGCTGAGT